>DMHA01000369.1 GCA_003449615.1 Flavobacterium sp. | reverse complement strand
AGTACTCGATCAAGTTGGCTTCTGAAATCGTTTGCCGCAGCCGAGTCTATTTTTTGACCTATTTTTAAAGTGTTATTGATGAATTGGTATCGCTTGATGGTTTCTTTTTGTTGGAGTTTTTTTAGTTCCGATTTGCTTTTGGTAAACGAATGATTTTCAATCGTTTTTCTGTTTAAATCTGCAAAATTAACATCTTGGGTAATGACCAACCAAAGTTTGTATAAGGACTGATTGGGAAACGTTTTTCTAAGCGAATTGAAATAGTCGTCATCAATGGATGAAGCATTCAAACAAGGTGCTGTCGGAATATTTTTGTAAGTTGTAATTAACGTTTTTAAGGCTTCGAAACCAGTATTTTTTCGGGAACTTACTAATGCAATTTTGGTTTTTAGCTGTTCTTCGAGAAAGGGAATGTCGAACGAAATGCCTTTGAGTTCCATTCGATCTATCATATTGATGACTAAAATGGTTGGAATTTCTAAATCTTTTATTTGGGTAAAAAGCAACAAATTGCGTTTCAAATTCTCCACTTCTGAAATGACAACAATCACATCGGGAAAAAGTTTGTCATTCTTGTTGAGCAAAAGTTCGATTACCACACTTTCATCTACTGAATTGGCATTCAAACTATAAGTGCCGGGCAAATCGATTATGTTGGCATTGATATTGTTTGACAATTTGCAAAAACCAACCTTCTTTTCGACAGTAATTCCGGGATAATTGCCCACTTGTTGGTTCAAGCCCGTGAGGCGATTAAAAACCGAAGTTTTTCCCGTATTTGGATTCCCAATCAAAGCTACATTGATATTCTGTTTGCTCATTTTGGGTTATTTATTGATGAGGTTAATTTCAATTTCGCGAGCAGTTTCAACCCGAATCGCAAGATGTGAACCATTTATATCCAAATATAAAGGATCTCCAAGTGGAGCAATTTGAAGTAATTGCACGGTGTTTCCTGGTAAACAACCCATTTCTAATAATTTTAACGGAATAACATCGGCGTCAAAATCTTTGATAATGGCTTTTTCTCCTTTTTTTAGGTTGGCAATTGTAGTTTTCAAATTCTTATTTAGATTGAATATAGATTACAAAAGTAATCTAAAAAAAAGAATAATAAATGATAATTGTTAGGTTTGTATTTTTAGTTCTCACTAAGCCATTTGATGTCTTCAATTAGCTTTTGAATTTCCTCTTTTTTGGTGCCATCATAAAAACCACGCACTCGTTTTTTGGAATCGACAAGAACAAAATTTTCGGTATGAACCATATCGTATTGCTCTTCGGGTTTTCCTTGTTTTACGGCCAAATAGGATTTTCTTGCCATCGTATATATGGCTTTTTTGTCGCCCGTGACCAAGTTCCATTTGGTATCTATCACGCCATTTAGTTTGGCATAATCTTTCAAAACCGAAACGCTATCAACATCTGGCATCACGGAAAAGGAAAGTAATTTTACCTTTGGATTATCCAGAAATGCTTTTTGCACATCGATGAGATTCGTTGTCATTTTTGGGCAAATGGATTTGCAAGTCGTGAAGAAAAAATCGGCCACATAAATTTTGCCTTCATAATCTTTTTCGGTAATGGTTTGACCGTTTTGATTGGTAAATGAAAAAGGAGCAATTGTGTGGTATTTGCTAATGTATTGCACGGTAGTATCAACCAATTCAGGATTTACATCCGATGGATTGAAAATGGGCAAGGACTTTTCTGGCTTCAATGCACTGTAAAAAAAGGAAATCGTAATGATGGAAAAGACCAACAAAACACCAAAGAATTTTCGATATTTATAAAAAAAGGATTGCATAGAAATAATTTGGGCAAAAATACAGAAAAGGGAGTTTGTTTTCTGAGAAAGTTTGATATTTGACAACAATTTTGCTTCGAGGTTGGGAGACCATTGAAGATTGAGTTATCGTATTCGATAATATTTTTTCATTCCCGATCCATCGGATACTATCGTACTCGAGAAATTTTAGTCATTTCCGAGCCATCGGGAGTTTCTATTTTTTTAAATCTTTAATTGAAAACCTGAACTTGTTTAAATCGAACAATGATTTATTTAACAAACGTTATATCAGATTATTGAATTTTATGAATAGTTTTGTAACAATAATTTAACCATTTTAAAGATGAAAAAATATTTAAAAAAACAACTGATTTTTGTTATTCCAGCCATCATTGGATTTACAACGATTAACGCACAAGACAGTTCAGTAAAACAAGAGCCAGGAATTAATCTTTCCTATATGAATAAAACCATTCGACCTAACGATGATTTTTTTAGATTCGTTAACGGAAGTTGGTTAGATAAAACCGAAATTCCTGCCGACAAAACTACCTGGGGAAGCTTCAATGAATTGCGTCAAAAAACAGATAAAGATGTTTTAGAAATTTTGGCGGAAGCCTCAAAAAACCCTAAATACAAATCCAATACAGACCAAGGCAAAGCCATCAATTTGTACAAAACTATTATGGACACCCTTGACCGGAACAAAAAAGGATTGTCTCCTTTAAAACCTTATTTAGCCAAAATTAATGCCGTAAAAAACATTAAGGATTTACAGGCTTTATTAATTGAAATGGATCCCATTGGTGGCATTGGATTTTTTGGTGTAGGTGTTGGATCTGATGCTAAGAACAGCAATAGAAACGTAATAAATGTTGGTCCTGGCAGCCTAGGTTTGCCAGATCGTGATTATTATGTTTCAGACGATAAGGATTCTAAAGAAAAGAGAGAAAAATATGTAATGCACGTTACTAGAATGTTACAATTTTTAGGCGAAAAACCAGCTCAAGCAAAAGCAGATGCCGACAAAATATTGGCCTTAGAAACCGAAATGTCAAAACCAAGATTTGATAGAGTGGAAAGAAGAGATCGAAGAAAATCCTATAATCCGATGACGGTTGCCGATTTGCAAAAATTGACTCCCTCTATCGATTGGAAAAATTATTTGACAAAAATTGGCTTGACCAAAGCAGATTCGCTGATTGTTTCTCAACCTAAATATATGACCGCTTTGGAAACTATTTTCAAAGAAAACAAATTTGAAGACTGGAAAGCCTATATGCGTTGGACTTTGTTAAATAGATCTTCGGGTAGATTATCGACCACTCTTGAAACGGCCAACTGGGAGTTTTATGGCAAAACATTAACCGGAGCTGTGCAACAAAGACCGCTTGAGGAGAGGGCTTTGCAAGTAATTAATGGTGCAACTGGTGAGGCCTTGGGAAAATTATATGTGGAGAAAAAATTTCCGGCCGAAGCCAAAGTCAAAGCCGAGAAAATGATTAAGAATATTTTTATTGCTTTCGAAAATCGAATCAATAATTTGCCTTGGATGTCAGCAGAAACAAGAGTTAGTGCCATTGCAAAATTGCACAAATCCCAAATAAAAATTGGCTATCCCGACAAATGGAAGGATTATTCGGCTTTGACTTTAAAGAGTCCAGAAGAAGGAGGAACTTATTTCGAAAATGGATTAAAAATTTCGCGTTGGAGAAACAAAGAAGACATAGATAAACTATATAAACCTGTTGATAAAACCGAATGGGGAATGTCGCCACAAACGGTAAATGCGTATTACAATCCTTCTTACAACGAAATTGTATTTCCAGCGGCTATTTTGCAACCGCCATTTTACAATTACCAAGCCGATGAAGCAGTAAATTATGGCGGAATAGGAGCTGTTATTGGTCACGAAATCTCTCACGGATTTGACGATTCGGGAGCACGATATGATGCCGACGGAAATCTAAAAGATTGGTGGACTGCTGAAGACCAAAAACAATTTGCCGCTTTAACGGGTGCATTAGCAGAGCAATACAGCGCTTTGCAACCTTTGCCAGGAACTTTCGTAGATGGAAAATTTACATTGGGAGAAAACATTGGTGATTTAGGGGGAATAAATGCCGCTTACGATGGTTTGCAAATCTATTTGAAAGAGAACGGAACACCAGAATTAATAGATGGTTACACACCAGAACAACGTTTCTTTATTTCTTGGGCTACGGTTTGGAGGACTAAAATGCGTGACGAAGCCATAAAAAATCTCGTAAAAACCGACCCACATTCTCCTGGAATGTATCGCGCTTATGTTCCTTTACAAAACGTGGATTCCTTTTATAAAGCTTTCGACATCCAGTCAGGTGACGGAATGTATATTGCTTCAGAAAAACGAGTGAAAATCTGGTAATAGAGATTGTTTAATAATAAAATTCCCAAGTGTGAGCTTGGGAATTTTTTTTGGTTCTACCCCGAATCGTGTGGGTATTAACATTAATAAAAAAATAAAAAAAAAATGTACCTCTTGAGCAATAATGATAGTTTTCAATTGTCGCCAGCTTTAGCTGGATGAATATGAAGTCAATGTAGAATTGGCTTTAGCCAAAAAGTCTGCTGTTTTGGCTAAAGCCAATAAAAGCTAGACAAATTATGTTCCTCCAGCTAAAGCTAGAGCTGGGTTCCAAAACCAGTTATTCCAAAACGAATCAAGAACAAAAAAATCCCAAATAAAAAAATCGCTCTGTAAACCTATTTTTAGTTGTTTCAAAACTTTAAACTTGGAACTTCAAACAAAAAACATATCTTTGCCCCGTCTCAAAGGGGTGCTATATTTCTAAAAAGAAAATACGGCTGAGATTATACCCATCGAACCTGAACAGGTAATGCTGTTAAGGGAACATAGAATCAAAGAAGAATAGAACCTCTTCTGGAAATTCAAAAAAATCAACTTTTAATTTAACAAAAGAATAATTCCCCCTTTTATTCGTAAAACTATTTACGGATGAATACCATTTTTTATTTAAAAAGCACAAAGTACAAAGTATTAAGTATTAAGACAAAAACAGCTAATCCGTTTTTTCGTCTATTTTCTATCCTCTTTTCTCTATTTTCATTAATGGCATTGGCACAGGAAAAAGAAAAAGACACTACCAAGGTGAACCAACTTGATGAGGTTTTGGTTTCGGCTGTTCGGGTAACTACAAAAACGCCCGTTTCTTTCAGTAATTTAGACAAAAAAGAAATTAAATATCGAAATTTGGGACAAGACATTCCCATTTTGATGAATTTTCTACCTTCAGTTGTCACCACTTCCGATGCTGGAAATGGTGTTGGCTACACCGGAATTCGAGTTCGTGGTAGCGATGCCACTCGGGTAAATGTAACCATCAACGGAATTCCCTACAACGACTCCGAAAGTCACGGCACCTATTGGGTCAATATGCCCGATTTTGCTTCTTCACTCGAAAGTATCCAATTGCAACGCGGTGTGGGAACCTCCACTAATGGTGCTGGGGCTTTTGGTGCCAGTTTGAATATGCTTACCGACACGTTTTCTGAGAAAGCTTCGGGCGAAATTGCCAACTCTTTTGGAAGTTTTAATACGATGAAAAATACGGTAAAATTCAGCACTGGTTTGATGAACGACCGTTTCGAAATTGCAGGACGATTGTCAAATTTAAAGTCGGATGGTTATATAGATAGGGCAAGTTCCAATCTAAAATCTTATTTTTTGCAGGGAACTTATATAGAAAATTCTACCTTAATCAAAGCCTTAGTATTTGGCGGAACAGAGAAAACCTATCAATCCTGGAACGGTGTTGATGCTACCACTTTAGCAACCGACAGAACTTTTAACTCGGCTGGACTATTTACCGACGAATTTGGACAAACACGTTTCTATGACAACGAAACCGACAATTACCAACAAGACCATTATCAATTGCATTGGAACCAAAAAGTTTCTAGAAATTGGAGTACGAATTTGGCTTTTCACTACACCAAAGGAAAGGGTTATTTTGAAAATTATAAGGAAGATGCCACTTTCGCAGATTATGGATTGCTTCCTGTTGGATTGGAAACCACAACCGATTTAATTCGTCAGAAATGGTTGGACAATGATTTCTATGGCACCACATTTTCGGCCAATTATAAAAGCAAAAAACTGGACGTGATTCTTGGCGGAGGCTGGAACAAATACGAGGGCGAACATTTTGGCAAAGTAATTTGGGCAAGATATGCTTCGCAAAGCGAACTGGACGACCGATATTATGAGTTTTATGGAAATAAGACCGATTTTAATTCGTATGCTAAATTTAATTATAAATTATCCTCGAAATGGAGTCTGTTTGGGGATTTACAATATCGAAATGTAGGGTATAAAGCAAATGGCGTTTTGGCAAACAAGATTAACGAAGAATATAATTTTATTAACCCAAAAGCCGGTCTAACATTCGACTTGAATAAGACAAATAGTTTCTATTTTTCATACTCCAAGGCCAATAAAGAACCCAACCGAACCGACTTTGAAAATGGTGTGCCAAAACCAGAAAGCCTAGATGACATAGAATTGGGCTGGAGAATGAAAACGGCAAAAGTTAGCATCAACACTAATTTTTATTTAATGTATTACAAAAATCAGCTCATAAAAACAGGACAAATTGACGATGTAGGAAATGAAATACGGGCAAATGTTGATAAAAGTTATCGAACAGGAATTGAAATTGATGCTCAAATAAAAATAGGAAAGCAGTTCGTTTTTAGTCCAAATATTACCATTAGCAACAACAAAATAAAAGATTATAAGGTAGATACAGGAAGCGGATTAATCGATTATGGAAATACCAATATTGCTTTTTCGCCAAACCTAATTGCAGGAGGAATTTTATCTTTTGAGCCCATAAAAAACTTACAACTTTCTTTACTTAATAAATATGTTGGGAGTCAATTTGCTGGGAATTTCGACACCGAAGTTACAAAACTAAAAAGCTACAATGTGGTCGATTTTAATGTAAACTACGAAATCAAACCCAATTCCATTTTCAAATCGATTGTCATTTCAGTATTGGCAAACAATGTATTAAACGTAAATTATGTTTCTAATGCTTATTTGTATGGCGATAGTTATGTTAGTTATTACCCACAAGCGGGTGCTAATTTTTTAGCAGGATTGAGCTTGAAGTTTTAGGGATGGTTTTTTGGTTTTTTATAAAAATCTGGATGGTTAAAAACCAAGAAAGTCCAATTCTAAAATTGGACTTTCTTGATAAAGCACTATTTGTTTTTTATCTGTAATATTGTATATAGTCATTTCAAATAGCAAGAAAACAATTCTATTCTTTTATAAACTTAAAACTTTGAGCTGCATTTTCTCCTTTAATTTTGACAAAATATAATCCTTTGTTGAAATCAGAAATGTTGAGTTTAGCATTTGTGTTTTCAATAGATTTACTCATTATCAGCTGTCCTAAAACAGAATAAATTTCAATATTTTGCATGGTCGCTTTACTAGAAATTGTAAGAATATCTTTGACAGGGTTTGGGCTTAATGAAATCGTATTGAAATCAAATTTTGGCTTACTCAATGCGACTACAAACTGTGTTGAACATACATTTGTAATGATTGGCGGATTGTAGTCAAAATAAATATTTGCCAAATTTGAGATTTCATCCCCAACTTCATAGCCAGGTTTTGGTTTGATTTTGAATACTAAATATCCGTGACCTTCGGTACTATTTGGTACTGATGGAGGCAATTGAATGTTATCAAATAACCAGGTTAATTTATTGTTTTGCCTAGTTAAAGAATAAGGATGACTCGCTGCAATCATACTCACAGTGGTTTCATCGAGTTTATACTCTAATTCGTCGATAACGGTAACAAATTCTGCGGGATAATTTCCAGTATTTTCAAATCGAATCGTATAGGTTAAATAATCATTGGAAGAAAAATCACTATGTTGTATAAATCCATTATGGCTTTCCGATTTGTCGTTAGGATCAAACGATCCAACAATGGATTGCGATAATGAAGCCGAATTGTTATTGACATTGATGTCATTTAATGGAATTGAGATGCTTGCTGTGTTCGTCAAAACCTGTCCAAAATCGACAACGGGGAGCGTTGGGTTTTGCATTTTTACGGTTATTGTTCTGGTTTCAAAAGGTTGCAAATTTGTAAAATTATAGGTAAAACCAGACGCAGTAATCGTAGCACCACTTTCCGAAACCGAGATGAGTGAAGATACATTGTTTTTTGTAAAAGTTACTGTCCCGTTTGCTATTGTTTGATTTCCTTTGTTGGTATAAGAAACATCATTTAGATAAGTAAATCCAGGTCGAGGCGGTGCCCCAATTGGCAATAAATTTATTTCGTTGTCATTGTAAGGCAAGACCGTTACAGGAAAATAGTAGGTTACTACATTGTCGCCAATTGTTACATTTGAAAAAGTAGTTGAAGAACTATAATTATAGGCATATTCAGGCAAAACCGTGAAACTTAAATCATAAGTATTCAAAGGATTGCCGCCATGCAAAAAATGGATTCCATTAGTTGTAGTAACTTCATTCATGGTAGTACTATCGTTGATATTATAATAGAATTTCCCTAAAGGAAAATGAAACTCGCCACTATCTTTAATCCCATTATTATTGGTATCAACAAAAGCATTTAACTTGATATTATTGTTTAGGGCAGTGATGTTGCAGTTACTACAATTTGGGTCAACTGGGCATGATAGACACGGTGTTACATCTCTAGATTTGACTAAAAAGTTAGAAACTTCATCTGAATAGGGATATGAATTTATTGTATTCCCTTGAAGAATAAAATTATTATAAACATACCCTTTTGACAAATCATCTGCTGTTATGGTGTAAACCTCTTGAAAAGAAGTTTCCCTGGGATAATCAGAAATAACATAAGAATAAAGATCTGGTAATCTATCGGAAACAGTTCTTTTTAAGTCAGTTACTGATAAATTATACAAATTATTATGAGGAACGTTTCCTTTATTTTTTAATTTAATTGTGTATAGAATTTCATCACCAACTTTAACATTTGATAATGATGTTAAATTGTCTTCAACTTCAAAATCTAATGCGTATTCATAGTTTAAATATGCTATTGTACAATCATTACAAACAGTTCCACTTGGCAAAGCGTGATAACCTCCATTTGAACTAATTGAATTAATAGTTACATCATCTCCCAAAAGTGTACAATTTAAACTAGCATTATTTAAAACAAATCCTTTATCTAAGTCTGATTGTGTTAAAACATGTTTTCTTGAAAAAGAAGTTGCATCTTCGGTGTATTTTGGCATTTTAGACAAACTGCCTTGTACGACACCGTTAGTATCGGTTATTTTAATATTTGTAATATCGTTAAGGGTATTATTTAAAATTTTATATACATAAGTAATTTCTTCGCCAACATTTGGAACTCCAAAAGGAGCAATGGTATCTTCTATATAAGTTCCTAAATAAAATTTAAGTGAATTTAATTTTGTAATTGTGTAACCATTATAATCGTAAGGATAATCATTTTGTGTTGGACAATCAGTTGTACAAGGAGTTGGATCTGTAGAATAAAACTCTTTATTGAAGTTATCTTCGGAACTTAAAGAAGCAAACGAATTATTACCATGCCCCATTAATCGATTTGCTACATAACCTTTTTGTAGGTCTTCTAAAGTAATGGTATGGCTGTGGGTAAATGTTGTATTATCAGAAGCTCCAACCACTAAACTTGAAATCGAATTGGGTAATTTAGAATAATTGTAAGAACCCGAATATAGTGATAGTTCCACATCTTTCAAATTAACATTTCCAGTATTTTTTACAGTTATGGCATAATTAATTTTATCCCCAGCATTTTCTTTACCAAATGGAGCAGTTAAATCCTCAAAAGTATCTTCATAAGATATTATCATTTTTTCATAAATTTCTAAAGGAGTTAATGTACAAGTTTCACAAGTTATACGTGAAGCAAGGTAATAATATGGGTTTTCAGGATTAAATGATTTAGCTAAAACCTCAATATTTGATGGCAATGTTCCTCTTACAATAGCACTATTAATTACAAACCCCATATTTACATTAAAATCGTTACTTTTTATTAAGTGAGTTGAAGTAAAATTGGTGGTATTAACTTCATTGGGGGCTAAACTTGGAATAGGATTCCCTTTTACGGGTATTAACGCATCAGTTATATGAATATTGGTAAGTGTTTCAGAACCAATGTTTTTTATTTTATAAGTATAAACAATAATATCGCCTGCATTTTGAAAATTAAATGGTTCAGTAGTATCTTGATATTTGCTTGTTAATTCTAAACTTAAATTTCTACCTAACGAAAAAACCGTCTCATTGTCTCGAGGTTCAGGACAATTAACACACGGCAAAGTAGAAACAGCTCTACTCCCTGAAGTAAAATAATTTTCTCGACCATCGGTACATTGATAAGTTGGTGAGGTTAAAACAAAAGCTGGAATTTCTTTAAAAAGGTATCCAGAATTAAATTCATACGGAGTAATAGTCCTGTATGTGGAAAATGTTGTGTCTGTTTTACCTGCTGCTAAAGAAAAATTAGGAAAATCATTTGAATCAGAATTTGAATGCAAATCGACTAATCCAGTATTAGTAAAGGCATAATTGTATTTTACTTTATCACCAGCATTTAATGCTCCTATGGGTGATGTGTCATCAATTATTTCAGGTGTTTCGGTAACAGAAAAAGAGGTAATTTTCAAATTGGTTGCAATTCTACTACATCGATCATAAACATCCCAAAAATTTGAACTAGCGTCCAAAATCCATCCAGAAATTAGTTCACCATTAATTTCAGCTGTTAAATTTGGGTCATAATAAACTATCCCTAAAGCCATATCTTCAGCCGAAATAGTTTGCAAAACAGAAAATGTAGTATCATCAAAACTACCTGCTGCTAAACTTGCAATAGAACTTCCTGTAAGAACTGCATTATATGATGGTGGATTAGTCAATGTGATATTTGTAATTGCAGACGAAGTTTTGTTTTCAATCTTAATGGCATAAGATATTTTATCCCCAGCATTTACTTGACCAAAGGGTGCAGTAGCATCTTGATAAGTTGAGGTGTAAGTTGCTGTAAAATTAGTGTTTTGAGCAAAAGTGGCAAAAGTGCTTATAGAGATAAAAATAATAAGCCTCAAAAAATTTGATAAGGTATTCATAATGTAGCTGTTTTTTCGGTAATGATTATTCGATATTTATTTTGTTTTTATTTACCTGAATTTTCAGATAAAAATTCTTTTGTAAAATTATTAATTTTATTCAAAAAATAGAATAATTTTTTTACAAAAAATGAAGAATTATCTATTCGCTTGATTCTGTTGGGAATTCGTTGGGTTTTATCGTGAATTCGTTCAGAAATTGGGTAATTAAAATTATCAAACAAGTAAATAATTACTTAAAAATATTGTTCTTCAAAGTTTTTATTTTTAATTTGTAAAACTAAATTTACTTTGAAAAAAATATGAAAAAAACTATAAATCAAAATAAAAGTTATTTCAATTTAACAAATTTATTCTTGTTAGCTTATTTACTCATTGATTTACTTCCCACTTTTAATGGTAAATTTCATTTAACTTCTATTCAATATCTTTATGTCAATTTTGTAAATATTTGCTGTATTTTTTATTTTTATAAAAATCCAAATGTTTATGAAAAAATTAAATTTTCTCATACTTTAAGAGTAATTTCAATACTATATTTTTTGTATCTGTTTTTGTGTTTGCTATCACTTTTTGGATCTTCAAATTTTTCTGTTTCTATCATTAGTTTATCCAAAATAATAGTTTTTGCAATTGTAGGTTTAAACATGTTTATACTTTTCCAAAATGCTAAAGATATATTCAAAACAATTGTAATAGCCGTTAGTATTATTTGTTTTTTGGAATGTTTTTTAGCTTTATATTGCTTTATTAGAGATTTTTATGCTAGTAATGTAGGCATAGCCATTGCTAAATTAAATTTAAATATGGGCAACATCAATTTGTTTGGTGCGAGTTTAATTGTGAAAATTCCATTTTTAATTTTAGGTCTTTTATCATTCGATAAATGGAAAAAATTTCTGTTTTCAATTTTGCTTTTGATGGCTTTTACTTCCGTTTACTTGACAAGTTCGAGAGCCTGTTATATTAGTTTAGGGTTTAGTGTAATGGTGTTTGTAATTTACACTTTCACGGTTAAGAATACATTTATAACCAATTTTAAAAGTATTTTATATGTAATTCTACCCTTTCTATTAGGGGTGTTTTTTTCAAATTTAGCACTAAAAAAAGTTACCAATAGTGTTAGGACTAAAGATGTAGTTTCGAGAGTTGTTCAAATTACTGACAAAACGGATAGTTCGAGAAATGTTCGACTTATTTTTTGGGAAAATGCCTTTCAAATGGCTAAGGAAAATCCTTTTTTTGGTGTTGGTTTAGGGAATTATATGATAGAATCAATTCCTTTTGAAAAAAATTTCTCCAATGATTCTAAGGTTTCAATCAATGCCCATAATGATTTTTTAGAAGTTACAGCCGAAACTGGTTTTGTTTCTGGAATTATCTATTTTTTATTGTTTGTGGCAATTGGTATTTTTAATTTGATTCATTTTATTCGCAGCAAAAATCAAGAAAGCAAAACCAACTCGGTAATTTTAATCATGCTTCTTTTTGCTTATTTTATTGATGCTTTTTTTAATTTTCCTTTATACAAACCTTCAATGCAACTTTATTTTGTAATCTTGATGGTATTAACTATTTTAAATTATGACAAGGATTGTCCAGCAACATCCATTTCCAATTTTAAATCAAAATTAGTGTTGATTGGAATTTTAAGTTTGACTACTTTGTATTTTGTTTGTGCAAATTTTCAGGCTTCAATTTTGGATTTTGCCAATAAAAAAAGCTTATTTTTCAAAGAAAATCTATCATCTGATTTTGTTTTAAATAATTTTCCTGATTTTCCAAACGTAAGCTACAATTCTGAACCCTTTTTTCAATTGCTTGGAGTTGCCTATTATAATGAAAACAACTATGAAAAAGCGTTGCCCTATTTCAAAAAAGCCCATCAAATTAACCCTTATCTAGGTCATTCGGATTGGTATCGGTATAAAATATTTCAAAATAAAAAAAACAAAGACAGTGCCTTTTTTTATGCCAAAAGAGCCTTTGAAGCACGGCCACGAAACCACGATTTTTATTTGGACTACATTCAAGCTTCGGTTCAAAAATTAGATACAACGACAATTCTCGAAATTCATAAAACTTATACAAGCCGAAGAAATAATCCAACTATTTGGACCAATACAGGTTACGCATTGGCTTCTTGTAATTATTCAAAATCAAACTTATTGAAATTTGTTAATGAAGGCTTGGAAATATTTTCAACTGATGAAGGTTTGCTAACTCAAAAAGATAGGTTTATTACAGATTCAAAAAAGACAAAAATAACCAAAGAAATTGCTGAAAATTTCAACTCAATAATAGAAAATGCCAAAAAAGTATGCGAAGCAGGAAATTTCACTAAAGGAATTGAATATTACAAAAAAGCAATTGATTTGCAACCCAATGATGCGGTTTTGTATCAAAATTTGGGACTTTGCTATTTTAAGTTAAATCAAGCCCAACCTGCAATTAAATACTTTACAAAATCATTAAGTTTTAATACACTTCAAGATGG
>DMHA01000386.1 GCA_003449615.1 Flavobacterium sp. | reverse complement strand
TATCTTTCAGCAACAAATTTATTGCCTAATTTTTCAGCTAATAATGCCACACAATAATCATCATAACCGCTTTCTAATGTTCTAGAAACGGCTTCGTTATCTATTTTATCGAATGGATAATATCCGTATTTGTTATACAAATCCCAATCGTTATTGGGATGATTTTTGGAAGTAGTTTCGATCATTGCTTTCAAAGCTTCATGAACATCAAAACCTTTGAATCCTTTGATGAATGCGTCTGCAATAATTGGAATAGAATGATTGCCAATCATGCAATTGTTCTCTTGTCCCCAAAGAGTCCAAACAGGAAGATAACCAGCTGCTTTGTAATGCAATAGCATAGTGTTTATAAAACCATTTACTCGTTCAGGTACAAGTATAGTATATAAAGGATTGGCGGCACGATAAGTGTCCCAAAGCGAAAGTGTTGAATAATATTCTCCATTAGGAGCTGTTCCAATTTTATCGTCGGCACCGCGATATTTTCCGTCAATATCTGCTATATTACTAGGTTGAGTAAATAAATGGTACATAGAAGTGTAAAATATTTCCTTTTGTTTTAAAGGAGCTTCCAATTCAATTTTGCATAAATATTGGTTCCATTTTGTTTTGGCATTTAAAACAGTTTGTTCAAAATCCCAATGCTGTAATTCTGTATTCAGATTGTTTTTTGCCCCTTCAATACTAACTGTTGAAAAAGCTATTTTGGCTAGTAGAATTTTGCTTTTTAGTTCAAAATCAAGAATATATCGTGGTGCTTTATCTTTTAGGTTTTTGGGCAATTCTATAGCATTTGAGAAAGGAGTATCAAAAATTAATGTAAAAAAATATTTTCTTTCAACCCAATTTTTGTTATGACAATAACCCGAAATAGTCTTATTGTTTTCAATGGTTACTTTACTGTTTAATACTAAAGAATCGGTTAGAAAACGCAATCCATGCTGGATGTCAACCAATAATTTTGCCTTTTTTGAAGGGTATTGGAATCGATTGAAAGCGACTCTCTCGGTAGCGGTTAGACTTACTTTGATACTGTCTTTTAGCATAACGGTATAAAATCCTGGACTGGCTTTTTCAGATTCTTTATAATAAGTTGTTTTGAAATTACTGGTTTTGTTGTCAACAAATGGAAATAACAGCACATCACCCAAATCATTTATTCCAGTTCCGCTCAAGTGGGTTTGCGAAAAACCAATTATTTCTGGATTCTTGTATTGATACCCTGAAGTGTAATCCCAACCAATGTTGACATTGTCTGGGCTGGGTTGAACCATTCCAAACGGTAAACAAGCACCTGGAAAAGTGTGACCCGTTCCATCTGTTCCTATAAATGGGTTGACAAATGGTGTAAGATCAGTTGCACCTTTTTTTTGTGAAAAGACAAAAGTTGAAAAAGCAAAGAATCCGATTAAAATTATTCTATTCATTTATTGTTTATTTTTAAGGAAAAACAGCAATGGAATGTCAAGTCTTTTTGACCAAGATTTTTCAGAATGATTTTCTCCGGGGAAGAATTTGGTTTCCCAATTTTTGGGGGTAAATCCTTTAGCTTTCATCACCACATCAACTTTTTCTTGAAATGGTTTATACAAACTATCTAAAGTTTGATCTCCATAATCAAAATATATTTTGTGATTTTTGGGATTTGGCAATTTAGTTTTTAAATAGGTAATAAAAGCATCAGGAATTGGATTGTTATTTGCTGAAAAAATGCCTGTCCAATGGGTTGATAAACAAGCGGCACCCGAAAAAACTTTTGGATATTCGCATATAGCATACATAGAAATCAAGCCACCCATACTAGAACCAGCGATGAAAGTGCTCTTTTGATTTTTCTTGGTTGAGAAATTTTTATCAATAAAAGGTTTTAGTTCCGTAACTAAAAATTTAAGATATAAATCCGAATAAGGTGTGAATTTTTCTTTGGTTCTTCCCGCTTTTTGCAATTGAATAGTAATGGTGTCTTTTTGATTTTGGGTTAAACTTTCATAAGGTTTTTGTGGAAAATATTCTGGATGACGCTTCGCTCCATTATTCCAAATTCCCACCACAATAAATTTTTGAGTCTTTCCTTCGGCAATTAATTTTCCTGCTACTTCATCTACTTCCCAAGCTTGTTTGTTCCAACTGCTTTCGGCATCAAACAAGGATTGTCCGTCGTGCATATACAAAACTGCATATTTTTCTTTGTTTGTGTAACCATCTGGTAACCAAACAACCACGTTTCGAGCATCAATATTTTTGGATTTAAAATTTTCAAATCGGATAACTTTCCCCGAAGTTACTTTGACCTCTTGAGCGTTGGCTAATAAAACAAACAAGACTAAAACGAAAATGGATATGTTTTTCTTCATGATGAAAGGGTTATTTTATTTGGCTTTATTCTAATATTAACAGCATTTAAAAAATTTAATTATTTGGGCGTTCCCCAAGGGTCGGGCTTTCCGTTACAATCTTTTTTGTGGCAAAAAAAGCCACAAAAAAGGATTTTCACTTCAATCCCTAACGCAAAATACTGTAATAAATAGAATTTAGCCTTTTATTTCAAGAATTAAGGCATTTATGGGTTCTATTTCTAAAGTGTTATTCACGGATATTTCTTTATTGGTAATAATGTCTTTAGCCTTGAAAGAATTGGGAATCATTTTTTTGTACTTATCCATGTTAAGTGTTACTTTCTCTTTGTTTTTATTCAATATTACCATAATTTTTTGGGTGTCATTATATCTAAAATAAACGTAAACATCATTTTTTTCTGGGGCATAATGAATAAATTTGCCATCATGAATGACGTTTGCATTTTTTCGCCAATTCAATAAATTTCTCAAGTATTTCTGGGCTTCGAGTTCTTTGCTGTCTAGCCCTTTTCCGGTTACTGCATTTTTGGTATCTCCAGGCCAACCGCCATAAAAATCAGCTCTTCTTTGACCATCATTCCCTGATTTTTCATTAGTAAACAATAATTCGGTTCCATAATAAAATTGAGGAATTCCTCTCATAGTAGTGTACAAAGCCATAGCCAGTTTCCAATTATCAATGTTTTTATTTAATCTCGAATATATTCTATCCATATCGTGATTATCAGGAAAAATCAATAAATTGTTTGGATGCGGATACAGATAATCTTGCCCCAATCCTTTGTAGAATTCTTTCCAGGTAGATTCCCAATTATTTGTTGTGGTAAGCGATTTTACTAAATTTTCTGTTGATGCAAAATCCATCAATGTAGGTAAATAACATTGATAATCATCTGCATTGATTTTATCTTTTTGCCAATAAGCGGATAGTTCTGTAACGGTAGTCATTTCTTCTCCCACAATATTGAAATTTGGATATTCCTCTGTAATTGTTTTGGTCCATTTGGCTAAAAAATCTTTATCGGCATAAGAAAAAGTGTCTTCTCTAAAGCCTGATAATCCAGCATATTCTATCCACCAAATCGTGTTTTGAATTAAATAACTCGCCATTAATGGGTTTCTTTGGTTGAGGTCGGGCATGTGAATATCAAACCAACCATCCGTATAACCTATTTTATCTTGTTCTGTTGCATAAGAATCCAACAAAGTCGATTTGATATGATTGGTACTTGTTTTGGTTTCTTGAAAATTAAGCCAATCTTTCATGGGTAAATCTTTGACAAAATAATATTCGGAACCACAATGATTTAGCACCACATCCCAAATAATTCCAATATTTCTTTTCTTGGCTTCTTCGACTAATTTTTTGAACAGTTCATTAGTACCATATCGGCTGTCAATTTTATAAAAATCGGTCGCTGCATAGCCATGATAGGAGTATTTGGACATATTGTTTTCTACAATAGGAGTGTTCCAAATTTGGGAATACCCCATGGATTGAATATAATCTAAATTGTTTATTATTCCTTGAATATCACCACCATGTCTGCCACTTTCGTCGTTTCTATTGGTTTTTTCTATACTTTCTGGAGTGTTGTCATTGTTTGGATTACCATTTGCAAAACGGTCGGGCATAATTAACAAAATAGCGTCTTTTGATGAGAAACTGGGTCTGTCATCACTATTTATTTCTCGTATTAATAACGGAAAATCTTTACTAAAGATGGTTTTATTGTTCTTTTTGAAATTTATTTTAGCAGTTCCAGCAAGGGTTTGTGGACTAATGTTGATAGTAACAAATAAATAATTTGTGTTTTCTACCTTTTCAATTTTTACAATTGTTACGCCTTGGTATTTTATATCAGGTTCTAAATTTTGAATATTATTACCATATACCAAAAGTGTTATCTGATTCAGTTTCATACCAACCCACCAATTTGAGGGTTCTATTCTTTTTATTTGTGCTTGGAGACAGGAGGCTATAAGGAAAAATAGAAGGACTGTTTTTTTCATGCTTAAATATATTTAGATTAAAAGGCTACTTGTCTTAATATTGTTTGTCCAAAAGGAACTAGTTCAAC
>DMHA01000157.1:9007-9733 GCA_003449615.1 Flavobacterium sp. | reverse complement strand
AGATTGCGTTTGTCCAATCAAGTGGTCGAAGAGGTTCAAAAACATTTCAACGATATGGTATTTGAAACCATCATTCAAAGAAATATAAAATTGAGCGAAGCCCCAAGTTTTGGCGAAAGCATTATAAACTATGATGCCACAAGTAAAGGAGCCGATAATTATTTGCAATTAGCTCACGAAATTATTAAGAAAAACATTAAATAATTTTTATGGCACAAGCACTAAAAAAACAAGCTTTAGGTAGAGGATTATCGGCTTTGTTGAAAGATCCTGAAAACGATATAAAATCAGTAAGTGATAAAAATGCCGATAAAGTAGTTGGAAACATTATTGAGCTTGAAATAGATGCAATCGAAATCAATCCGTTTCAACCTAGAACCAATTTCAACGAAGATTCACTCAAAGAATTGGCTTCTTCAATAAAGGAATTAGGTGTAATTCAGCCTATTACCGTTAGAAAATTAGACTTCAATAAATACCAATTAATTTCCGGAGAACGACGTCTTCGTGCTTCTACTTTAGTTGGATTGACCACAATTCCTGCCTATATTCGAATTGCAAACGACAATGATTCCTTGATTATGGCATTAGTTGAAAATATTCAACGCCACGATTTAGACCCCATAGAAATTGCACTTTCCTATCAAAGATTGATTGACGAAATCCAGTTGACACAAGAGCAAATGAGTGATCGCGTGGGAAAAAAGCGTTCTACAATCGCCAATT
>DMHA01000157.1:0-8973 GCA_003449615.1 Flavobacterium sp. | reverse complement strand
CAATCGCCAATTATTTAAGACTTTTGAAATTAGATCCCATTATTCAAACCGGAATTAGGGACGGTTTTATCACTATGGGACACGGCCGAGCCATAATTAATATCGAAAATCAAGAGATTCAAGCTAATATTTATCGAAAAATAGTTAGCCAAAATTTATCGGTTAGAGAAACGGAAACATTGGTCAAAAATTATCAGGAAAGCTTGAAACCAACTCGAGGCGAAGCCGAACAGAGCGGAGCTAAACCAGTTGGAATAACAAAAACTACCTCTTTTGAAATTGCTGAAACTCAAAAAAACACTTTCAATACTTATTTTGGAACTAAAGTTGATGTAAAAGTGGCTGCCAATGGCAAAGGAAAAATTACTATTCCGTTTCATTCTGAGGAAGATTTCAACCGAATAATTAAACTAATAAAAGAGTAGTGCATAAAATCTTTTTCTTAGTGATCTTCCTTTTATTTATGGGAAATACAGTTGTTTTTTCGCAAAAGAAAAATCAAACTACCTTGGTTGCAAAAGACACTTTGAAATCTAAAGATATTGACCCATTAACCCCAGCTAAAGCCGCTTTTTATTCAGCTATTTTGCCCGGTTTAGGACAAGCTTACAACAAAAAATATTGGAAAATACCCATTGTTTATGGTGCAATTGGAGTTAGTATGTATTATTATATTGACAGTAGTAAAAAATACCATCAATATCGAGATGCTTACAAACGACGATTAGAAGGTTATACCGACGATGAATTTAGTTACTTGGACAATGATAGATTAATATCTGCCCAACAATTTTATCAGCGAAATAAAGATTTTTCAGCATTGTTTGTAGTTGGTTTTTATGTTTTAAATATCATTGACGCCAATGTTGACGCGGCTTTAATTCAATTTAATGTGAACGAAAATTTGTCAATAAAACCCGATATTTATATGAATGATGTAACAACGAGGGCCAATGTAGGACTAACTCTTAATTATAATTTTTAGAATTAAAAACAAATGAAAATTGCACTTTTAGGATACGGAAAAATGGGTCAAACCATCGAAAGAATTGCACTGGAAAGAGGTCACGAAATTGTTTTGAAAAAAGATGAATTCAATACCTTTGAAGGACTTTCTAATGCCGATGTTGCAATTGATTTTAGTATTCCAGCGGTGGCAGTAGAAAATATTTCAAGTTGTTTTTATGCCAATGTTCCTGTGATTTCTGGAACAACAGGTTGGCTAGACCGATTTGATGAAATGGTAGCTCTTTGTGAGGAAAAAGGTGGAGCGTTTATTTCTAGTTCAAATTTTAGTTTGGGTGTCAATCTTTTCTTTGGACTCAATGAATATTTGGCAAAAATGATGTCAAAGTTTGATTCTTATAAAGTTGAAATGGAAGAAATTCATCATACTCAAAAACTAGATGCACCAAGTGGCACAGCCATTTCATTAGCCAAAGGAGTTATCGAAAATAGTAATTACACGAATTGGACTTTGGAAGACGCAAAAGAAAATGATATTCATATTGAAGCATTACGAATTGGCGACGTTCCTGGAACACATACCGTAACCTACAATTCTGTTGTTGACACCATCGAAATAAAACACACCGCTCACAATCGTGACGGTTTTGCACTTGGAGCCGTAATTGCAGCCGAATGGATTGTAGGAAAAAAAGGAGTTTTTACAATGAGAGATGTATTAGAATTAAATTCCAATTAAAAAATTCCAAATTCCAAAATAGGTCAAAACAAATTTCAAGTTTTAAATTTCAACAGAAATCTAAAATCTAAAATCTAAAATCTAAAATTATGACAGCATATCAATGGTTTGTATTTTTCTTAATTGTACAAATAATTCACTTTTTAGGCACTTGGAAAATCTATGAAGCAGCAGGAAGAAAACGTTGGGAAGGGGCAGTTCCTGTATATAACGCCATAGTTTTAATGAAAATTATTGGTCGCCCTACTTGGTGGACAGTTTTACTTTTCATCCCCATAATCAACCTGATTATGTTTCCCGTTATTTGGGTTGAAACCTTAAGAAGTTTTGGAAAACGCTCTTCTTTAGATACTTTTTTAGGAATTGTTACTTTGGGCTTCTACCTTTATTATATCAATTACACCCAACCCTTAAATTACATATCTGATAGAAGTTTGAACCCCGAAAATAAAGTGGCAGATACCGTAAGTTCGTTACTTTTCGCCATTATTGTAGCCACATTTGTGCATACTTATTTCATCCAACCCTTTACGATTCCAACTTCCTCTTTAGAAAAATCCTTGTTAGTTGGTGATTTTTTGTTTGTCAGCAAAATGAATTACGGAGCGAGAGTTCCAATGACCTCAGTGGCTTTGCCAATGGTTCACGATTCGATACCATTGACAAAAGTAAAATCCTATTTAAGTTGGCCACAGTTGCCCTATTTTAGATTGCCATCTTTTCAAAAAATTGCTAAAAATGATATTGTAGTTTTTAATTGGCCAGTTGATACAGTATATCAATTTTTTGATAAATCAGATAGAAAAGCGGTAACTAAACCTATTGACAAAAAATCGAATTATGTAAAAAGATGTCAAGGAACTCCGGGCGATAATTTAGAAATAAAAGATGGAATTGTATATATTGAAGGAAAACCTTTGGCTTTGCCAGAAAGAGCGAAACCGCAATTTGAGCATACGGTTTATGCAGCAAAAGGAGTTTCAAACGAACTTTTATTAGAGACTGGTTCAACCGAATTTAATAGAGTTTATATCTTAAAACCAAATAGCGAAGAGCAAATAAATGCTGTTCAACCTTATATTTTAAATGCATCTCAAAATCCAGATAAATCATTTACAGTAATCACGGGTTTTAAAGGAATTCCATTGAAAGTAATCGAAAATACTGGGATTTATGCACAGGAAGTTTATGATGCCAAAAATAATGTCAATTTGACTTTGAAAGCTGCTTCAGATTTACGAAAAAATGCTACAATAGATTCTGTAGTTCGATTTATTGCTAAAAAAACAATAAAATTCGACAAAGGGATTTTTCCACATAACACCAATTGGACTGTAGATAATTTTGGACCAGTTACTATTCCTGAACAAGAAAAAACAGTACAATTAAATCAACAAAACTTACCTCTTTACAAAAGAATAATTGAAAATTATGAGGGCAATACATTAGAAAATGATGGTCAAAACATTAAAATAAATGGAGAAATTGCCAAATCTTACACTTTCAAACAAAACTATTATTGGATGATGGGAGACAATCGTCATCGCTCTGAGGACAGCCGATATTGGGGTTTTGTTCCCGAAGACCACATCGTTGGCAAACCCGTATTTATCTGGATGAGTTGGGACACGAATGGCAAAGGATTGGGCAAAATTCGCTGGGAAAGATTGTTTACCACCGTTGGTGGTGACGGACAACCCCAATCTTATTTCCAGTTATTCTTAATTGCCTTAGTTGCCTATTTTGTTGGGGAGTATTTTTGGAAGAAACGAAAAGCAAATAAAGTTTAAAAGTTTAAAGTTGTTTAAAGGTTTAAACAATCTTAAACAACTTTAAACTTTTAAACAATTTTAAACAATCTTAAACCAAAAGGATAATGAACATTCTTATCCATTCCACCTATTTCCCCTCTATTAGTCATTGTGTTGCAATGGCTCAATCGGAAAGAGTTGTGTTTGAAATGGAGGATAATTTTCAAAAACAAACCAATAGAAATAGAACTTATATTTACAGTCCTAATGGAATTCAATTGTTGAATATTCCAGTAAAACATTCGAAAGAAATTCACCAAAAAACAAAAGAAATCAAAATTGAAAATGATTTCAATTGGCAAAAACAGCATTTCAAATCCCTGGAAGCTGCATATAGAACCTCGCCTTTTTTTGAATATTTTGAAGATGAAATTCTCCCAATTTTTGAAAAAAAACATCACTTTTTGATGGATTTGAATTTTGAAACCATAGAATTTGTTTTAAAATGTTTGCGAATGAAATTGGATTACGAAACTACCGCAGAATATTTTCACGAAGTAAATAATAAAGAAATATTCGATTTCAGAACATTGGCAAACGGAAAAAAAGACCTTTCTCAATTTGAACCCTACACCCAAGTTTTTGATGACAAACACGGATTCATAAATAATTTAAGCGTTTTGGATTTGTTGTTTAATGAAGGTAAATATGCTTTGGATTATTTGAAGAGTCAGATAAACCAAGTCAATTGTTTTTCATTTGACTCTTTATAGCAAATTAAAAAACCGAGAATTACCCGGTATTTTTTGATTTTGTCTTGTCCAAAACTCAAAGAATTATAGTTCTAGCCTAGCATTTTTGATTTGCAAAAATTTATTTGTTTTATTATTCTCCAATTTTTTTATTACCATGATTAATTTCTAAGATTTTTTTTCTTAAGATATTCAATTAAACTCACAGGTCTATCAGATTGTATAATATTGGCACCGTTTTTTATTACCCAACCCCAATGAGCGTCTGGATCTTCAAAAGCTAGTTCATCATAATGTCCACCACAAAGTTCTGGCCATAAGGTATTCACCCAAACGGCAATATTTTTAATCCTCATTTTTTTGATAGTTTCTAGAACGGGAGAATCTTCAGTATCATAAATGACCTCGAAACCAATTGGTTTGAAATTATTAATGAATTCATCTACATAAGATATAGGTTCTGCAGACACATTTTTAGTATAAATATTGTAGTTTTTAGGCCAAACCATCGGCATATAATGGATGTTGTCTATCAAGGAACCGTGTAATTTTCGCAACTGTTCTAAGGTATCACTTCCTTTAAATATTGCCTGATTAACTGTATTTGTTTCTTTTAAAATTTGATAAGCTTCTGGCAGATATTCCCAACATTTATCTAGGTTTACCAACACATTTTGGGTTGATATGTATTGCATCATTTCTCTCAATGTTGAAACTTTGTAGTGCGTTTTTACACCTACTGCATTTTTCAAATAAACTTTACGAATAGAATCTAAAGTAATATCAGCTATTTTTCCTTTTCCGTTTGTTGTTCTATCTATTGTGTAATCGTGCATTACGATGAGTTCTCCATCTTTTGTTTTTCTCACATCAATTTCTACAATGTCAATCCCTTCTTGAACTGCTGTTTTAACAGCTAGCAAGGAGTTTTCGGGAGCATTTCTCCAATTTCCACGATGGGCTACAACCATTACATAATCTTTTGTTGGGTTTTTTATCCACTGAATCATTTCTTGAGGATTTTTAAAACGAGATTTCAGTTTATTTTGTGCTGTTGTAGCTGTTGTAGTGAACAATACAAAAGCAAAAAGTAGTGTTACAGTGTTAAAGGCAATTTTTTTCATAACGAAAATTTAGTTATTAATTTAAAGCATTTATGGCAAAAAAAAATACTACCATAAATGCTTATTTTTTAGTTGAATTCAAGATTATTGAAAAATATTAGCGTGCAGTATCTAGAAATTAATATCCTGGATTTTGAGGTAATATTTTTGGGTTATTAATAGCATCAATAGCGGTCAATGGTATAGGAAAAAGCAATTCAAACTGCTCTACTGTAAATGCTGATGTACTTGCGTTCATTACTGCTATTGCTCTTCCTGTTCTAACAAGGTCAAACCAACGTTGGAATTCGGATACAAATTCGTGTCTTCTTTCTTTGTAAACAGCAGTTCTAAATGCAGCTTGGTTTGGTAAATTAACAGAAGTTAAAGAAGCTAATCCCGCTCTATTTCTAATTTGATTTAAAAGACTAAAAGCCTCACCATTAGCCACATAAGATTGTTCGTTCAATGCTTCAGCACGCATCAGCAAAACATCAGCAAATCGCATTACAATAATATTCAAATCGGAGTTGTTTTCCGTTAACGGCTTCTCTATCATTTTTTTAGCATAGTTTATTCTGTTTTCAAAAATACCGATAGAAATGTCCCTACGCAAATCACCTGTTTCAAAAGAATCATACAAAGTTTTCGAAGGAATATTTTCTCCTCTTTGTGTGCCAATATTACCTACCAAAGCTCTTGCTCCAACAGGCGCAACCTGATTAGGATAACTACTACCTTCACCAGTATTATTGGCTTTAAACTGTACTTCAAAAATAGATTCCTTGCCGTTTTCATTAGCACTGCCAAAATTCTTCGCAAAGTCAGCGTTTAAAGAATAACCACTCACTTTATTTAATGCTAAAACTGCTTCGGCCCATTTTCCTAAAGTTAAATTTACTTTGCCTAGCAATGCATTGGCAGCTCCATTTGTAGCACGTCCTAAATCATTAGTTGCCGGCAAAGCGGTTGCCGCTTCTTCTAAATCTTTGATGATTTGTGCATAAACTTCAGCATTTGGAGTTCGACCTACTGTAAAAAAGTCGAAAGGGTCTTTTGTTTCTTCTAAAACTAAAGGAACATCGCCCCATAGTCTGACCATATTAAAATAGGTTAAAGCTCTAATGAACTTTACTTCGCCGATTCTTACCTTTTTAATTGTTTCATCCATTTGTATTGCTCCAATTCGGTTTAACACAATGTTGCATCGTTGAATACCCTGATAACAGCTATTCCAAGAATTACTTACTACAGAATTGGATGCTTCCAACTGAAAAAGGTCTATGTCGCCATAATCTCCACCAACATTTGTTGGACTTTCTACCGAAGCATCATCCGAGCGGATATCCATATACATCATAAAATTGAAACCATATTGCCCTTGATTTTGTAGGGCATCATAAGTGGCTATTACAGCCTGATCAATGTCTTTAGCTGTTTGATAAAATGAACCTGTTGTTAAATTCGATGGGGCTTGAATTTCTAATTTATCTGTACAAGAAAAAATTGTAATTGAAATAAGTAAGCCAATAATATTTTGAATTTTCATTGTTTTAGAGTTTAAAAATTAACATTAATTCCGATAACAGAAGATTTCTCTAATGGATAATTCCCATAACCCTCTGTTGGATCTAAAACGTTAGAGGTACGTTGCTCTGGATTATAGCCTCTGAAATCTGTGAAAGTGAAAGGGTTTTTAGAACTTACATACAATCTTAAGCTCGAAACTCCGATTTTTTCAATTAACGATTTGGGTAAAGAATATCCAAAAGTGATATTTCTTACACGAATGAAAGAAGCGTCTTCCTGCAAAATATCTGTATTTCTATAAAATCCATTATCTGTTGGCAGCGCATTAGGTCTAGCATAAATAGCATTAGCTCCTCTTTCAGGGGTGTAATAATTATCAAAATAATCTTTTGCACCATTACCCCATCCCTCTGGATTATATAATATAACACTGACACTTCGGTTGTGAATAGTTACTCCTTGAACTCCTTGAATAACTGTAGCTAAGTCAAAACCTTTGTATTCAAATCTTGTAGTAAAACCAAATGTATAATCAGGATGAATTGAACCTATTATCGTTCGATCGGCTGCAGTTATTGCATTATCACCATTAGTGTCTGCATAGATATAGTCGCCAATTCTTGCAGTTGTTAGTCTTGCAGTACTATTTAATTGTTCTTGAGAGGTAAAAATACCAAGCACTTTATATCCGTAGGAAGCACCAAGTTCGCCACCAACACGAGTAATATTTGATGAGGTAACTATTTCATTTTGGCCGGGACCTATTTCTAGTACTTTGTTTTTATTTGAAACCACGTTAAAAGTTGAATTGACCTTTACTGCTCCTAATTTGTAGTTTGCTTTTAAACTAAACTCGATACCTTTATTTTCTACTTTACCAATGTTTTGAAGTGATCTAGTAAATCCAGAATGTGCAGGAACAGGAACTTCTAACAATAAATCTTTTGAAGTTGATACATAATAATCTACTGTAGCTTCTAAAACGTTTCCGAATAACCCTAAATCTATTCCAAGATTTGTAGTTGAGGTTGATTCCCAACCCAAATTACCGTTTGGAGAAGTTGTTGGCGCAAGTCCGTTGGTAAGATTGCCTCCAATTATAGCATTAGCATTTCCTACCAAGGCTAAAGATCCAAAGTCGCCGATTTGATTGTTACCTGCTAAACCCCAGCTTCCTCTAAATTTTAAGTCGCTAAACACCTTATTTTTTGGAAAGAATGACTCATTACTAATTCTATATCCTGCAGAAAGAGATGGAAAAATGCCCCAACGGTTGTTAGACCCAAATCTTGAAGAACCATCCTTACGAATTACTCCCGTAAAAAAGTATTTGTCTTGATAGTTGTAAATTAATCTGCTTAAATAAGAAATTAATGTCCATTTGCTAGCTGTTGATGTTCCTCTTGTTATAACACCAGCATTTAAAGTTTGCACCACATCATTTGGAAAATTATTGGCACTAATATCGCTGTATTTGTAGCTTTCTTCTTGATAAGTATAACCAGCCAAGAAATCAAAACGATGACCTGAACCCAATTTTAAATCATAATTTACTGTATATTCTGAAAGCCAGTTGAGTCTTTCTGAACTTGATGTAAAGGCTTTAGCAATATCTGGTGCGGGGCTATTTCTTGCACCAATAAAAGAGGGGTCAAATTGTTCTCTTCTTGTTGTTGAAAAATCTACTCCAAAATAAGCTTTAGCTTTAAGTCCTTGAATAATTTCGTAATCAAGAAATCCACCTGATATAAGTTGGCGATTGGTTCTTTCGTCTTTTTTCAAAAGTGCACTTGCAACAGGATTTTCAATTCGGGCTTGGTCGGGTCCAGTTGCATCAATGGTTTGCTGACTTATATTGAGACTTCCATCAGGATTATAGGCTCGGAAGTAAGGTAAAGCCATAAGAACACCATTTACTGGGCTTTCGTTGAAATCCTCTGCAACAACATTTTCTTTAATAAACGATGGGGCAACGCTTAATCCCATTTTGAATTTACTAGATAAATCTGTATCAAGATTAACTCTAAAACTAATTCTATTGAAATCAGTATTTATAATAATACCTTCTTGATTAAAATAATTTAAAGAAAAAAAGTATCTCGTGCTTTCAGAACCGCCTCTAGCTGAAAGTT
>DMHA01000227.1:3850-12832 GCA_003449615.1 Flavobacterium sp. | reverse complement strand
TTTTTTGTCATGTACTAAACTTTTTTGCATAAAAATTACTAACAATCGTCACGAAACTAACAATCGTCACTGTACTCAAGGGCATTATTATTGCTGCCACTAATGGCAATAAGTTTCCTGTTATTGCAAAAGATAATCCTACTATATTATAGAGAATTGACAAGGCAAAACTCATTTTTATAGTGGTGATTGATTTCTTGGATAATTTTAAAAAATAATTCAATTTTTCAAATTCACTAGCATCTAGAATCGCATCACAAGCAGGCGAAAAAACATTGACATTCTCAGAAATCGAAATTCCTATATTGCTTTGCGCCAAAGCACCAGCATCATTAAGTCCGTCACCAACCATCATCACATTTTGACCATTTTCTTGTAATTTTTTAATGAATTCCAGTTTCTGCTCTGGTTTTTGATTAAAAATTAATTCAGTACTTTTTGGCAAAATAGCTTCTAAAGAAGTACGTTCGCCTTCGTTATCACCAGATAAAACCTTGATTTGATACGTATGACTCAATTCCTTGAAAAGCTCAGCTAAACCCTCTCTGTATTGATTGTTGAAAATGTATTTACCCAAATAGATTTCATTAATCTTGATATGAACCGATGTTTGTTGAATGTTATTCTCCTTATTTTTGCTTACAAATTCTGCCGAACCAACCTTTATTAGAATTCCATCAACATTGGCTTGAATTCCTTTACCTGTGATTTCTTCAAAATTATTGATTTTTATTCTTTTACATTCTGGTAAAAAATCATACAACATTCGACTCAATGGATGATTGGAAGCCCGAAGTACGTTTTTTAAAATAATTATATTCTCTTCTGAAAGCTGATCACCTTCAAAAGAAATATTCGATTTTTTATTGGTTGTAATTGTCCCAGTTTTATCAAAAACTATAGTATCAACTTTAGCTAATTGCTCAATTACCAAAGCGTTTTTAAGATAAAATTTCTTTTTGCCTAAAATTCGTAAAACATTTCCAAATGTAAAAGGGGCAGTCAAAGCCAATGCACAAGGGCAAGCTACAATTAATACTGCTGTAAAAACATTGAAAGCAATATTCGCATCGATAAAAATCCAATATCCAAATCCTGCAAAAGCAATAATCAAAAGTATGGGGGTAAAATAATGACTAATTGTATCCGTGATGGTTTTGTGCTTTTGTTCCACATTTTTCTGAAAAACATCGTTACTCCATAATTGTGTCAAATAACTTTGTGAAACCGAATGCAAAACTTCCATTTCAATCACTTTGCCTATTTGTTTTCCACCCGCAAAAACTTTATCACCCGATTTTTTAGTAATAGGGATGGCTTCGCCGGTTACAAAACTATAATCGATTTCGGCTTTTTCAGAAATCAAAATGCCATCAACGGGAATCAGTTCTTGGTTTCTAATTAAAAGACGATTTCCCTTTTCAATATCATAAATTGGAACACTCTCTTCCGAAAAATCAGTGTTGATTCGCGTAATTGCAATTGGAAAATAAGATTTAAAATCTCTTTCGAAACTCAAGAAACTATAGGTTTTTATTTGGAACATTTTGCCCAAAAGCATAAAGAAAATCAAACCCGTCAAGCTATCGAAAAATCCAGAACCATAATCCATGACAATATCAAAAGTGCTTCGGATAAAGAAAATAATAATCCCCAAAGCAATTGGAATATCAATATTCAACATTCCTGATTTGATACTTTTATAAGCCGAAACATAATAACCACTTGCTGAATAGAGGAATGAAGGTAATGACAAAGCAAAAATCAACCATCGAAAAAAGGGCTTATAAGTGTCTAGCCAAAACTCTTTGACTTCAAAATATTCAGGAAAAGAAAGTAACATAATGTTGCCAAAACAAAAGAAAGCCAAACCTAATTTATAAGTCAAACTCCTATCGACATTGTTTTTGCCCGTTTCATAATTTTCTAAACTGATGTAAGGTTCGTAACCAATGGAACTCAATAAATGTACAATTGATTTTAAGGAAACAAGTTCGGGATTGTATGTAATTCGGACTTTTTTCTCGGGAAAATTCACTTGCGAAGCACTAATGCCTTTTTGCAATTTTTGAAGATTTTCGAGAATCCAAATACACGAACTACAATGAATATGCGGAATGTTTAATGAAACAATAGCCGTAGCATCTTCTTGAAATTCTAACAGTTTAGTAACAATACTTTCATTGTCTAAAAAATCATATTTACCAGCTATATCAAGCGGAGTAGCTCCTGGAGATTTTTCGAAATCATAATAGCAAGTCATATCATTCAGACTAAAAATTTCGTACACGGTCTTGCAACCGTTGCAACAAAAACTTTTTTCATCAAAAACAATTTCTTCTTCTTTTACAATATCCAATCCACAATGGAAACAGCTATTTTCGCTCATAAAATTATCTGTTTAAACAGGTCACAAATATAATAGGTGAAAAAATTAAATATATGATAATTATCATATAATTTTGTAGATTTGCGATACTAAATAATATTTTTCATTATATGAGCAAATGTGAACAGTGCATTGTTAGAGAATTTAGCTCTTTGAAAGCACTTAATAAAGATGAACTGATAAAACTCGCCGATTGTAAAACCTCCTATACCATAAAAAAAGGAAGTCCTATCTTTGAAGAAGGAGACGTTGTTAATGGTATTTATTGCGTTACCACTGGTGCTTGCAAGTTGTCAAAATTGAGCCCTAACGGAAAAGACCAAATCATAAAATTAGTAAAAGCCGGAGAATTACTCGGACAACGTTCGATGATTAGCGATGAACCTGCAAATTTGAGTGCTGTGGCTTTAGAAGATATGGAAGTTTGCTTTATTCCTAAAAGTGAAGTGCTCAATATGTTTGATAACAACAATCAGTTTTCAATGAATGTGATGAAAACGATTTGTGGCGATTTGAAAGAAGCCAGTGAGCACATGATATCTATTTCTCAAAAAACGGTTAAAGAACGTTTAGCGGAAACACTCGTTTATCTTGATGAAACATTTGGAAAAAACGAAGACGGCTCGCTGCACATTCAATTATCTCGCGAAGAATTAGCTGGAATGATTGGAACTGCAACCGAAAGTTGTATTCGATTGCTTTCCGATTTCAATAAAAATGGTCTAATTGAGTTGAATGGCAAAAAGATAGTTTTAAAGAATATATCCAAACTGAAAAGAATTGCAGATATAGTGTAATGGATTTTAGATTTTAGAATTTAGATTTTTGAATATTGATTGAGGAAAAATTGTAATCCTATAACTTTTTGGCTTCCTCCCAAAAAACATCCATCTCTGATAAAGTCATATCCATTAAGGGTTTAACCAATTCACTAGCTTTACTTTCGAGGTATTGAAATCTTTTTATGAATTTTTTATTGGTTCGTTCTAAAGCATCTTCTGGATTGATGTTTAAAAAGCGGGCGTAATTAATCATAGAAAACAAGACATCACCAAATTCGGATTCCATTTTATCCTGATTTCCTGACTCAACCTCAACTTGAAGTTCTGCTAATTCCTCTTGAACTTTATCCCAAACCTGATGCGGTTCTTCCCAATCGAAGCCCACTCCTTTTACCTTATCCTGAATTCGGCTGGCTTTGACCAATGCGGGTAAACTTTTTGGCACACCTTCAAGAACTGATTTTTTGCCTTCTTTGAGTTTTAGCTTTTCCCAGTTTTGTTTCACTTCTTCCTCGTCTTTTACAATCACGTCACTGTAAATATGCGGATGACGATGAATGAGTTTTTCGCAAATTTCGTTGCAAACATCCTCCATATCAAAATCGTTGGTTTCGCTTCCTATTTTGGCATAAAAAACAATGTGCAACAACAAATCTCCCAATTCTTTTTTTACTTCATTCAAATCATTGTCCAAAATTGCATCGCCCAATTCGTAGGTTTCTTCAATGGTCAAATGGCGTAAAGTTTGGATCGTTTGCTTCTTGTCCCACGGACATTTTTCACGCAAATCGTCCATAATATTCAATAATCTTTCGAAAGCTTGAAGTTGGTTTTGTTTGGAATTCATTAGTTTATTAAATATTCTTTTAATAGATTTTTTACTTTTTCAATATCGTTTTTTCCGAGTGTAACAATTTTTGCTTTCAATCTGATTTTATCAATACATCTAATTTGGTCTAAACAAATTTGACCGTTTTTGTTTTCTAAAATAATTCCTAATCTCATTGGAAAATTTCTAATTTTAGAAGTAATTGGTGCTATCAAAACCGTGTTCAAAAATTGATTGGACTCATTTGGCGAAATTACTAAACAAGGTCTTACTTTATTGATTTCACTTCCTAATGTTGGGTCAAGAGCAACCCAATAAATTTCATATTGTTTTACCATTGCCAATCATTTTCTTGTTCATCATCCAAAAAATCAGGAAGCAACGAATTGGGTTGTCCGTTCTTATCAATTTCCATTTTAATTGATTCTTCCCAGCCTTCGCGAACTTTTTTTGAGGGACTAATTACTAATTTACCTTCGTTAATTTCTAAATTTACGATACTTTTAAAGCCGCCAATTTTCAATAGTTTAGACGGAATAATAATTCCTTTTGAATTTCCAATTGTAATTATATTTGTTTCCATAATTATAAAAAATAAGAACAAAGTTATAACATTATTTGAATTAAAATGTTATTAAATTAAAAAATCCTGTCAGGAAAAAAATCTTGACAGGATTAAAATATGTTTCACTGAATAAATTATGCTTTCTTTGCTTTTGCTTTTTTAGCTGGCTCTTTTTTGGCAACCACTTCTTCTACAACACTTTCTTTTATTTCCTCTGCGTTCTCGATATTAGGTTCTTCTTTTGAGACCAATCCTTTGGATTGAAGTAAATTATACCAACTTAATATTTTTTTAATATCTGACGGATACACCCTTTCTGAATCGTATTGTGGTAGAATTTCTAAAAAATAAGCAACCAAAGTAGCATTGTCTTCTTTATGTGAAATTGCCGGGCCTTCATTTTCTTTGATGGCGATGTTTCTCATTACTTCGGTCAAAGGTTTTTCTTCATTAATAGTATAAATTGAAATTTCAGATAATAAACTCACGTTTACTTTCAACCCAACCGAAAGCTTTTTTCCATCTACTAAAGATTCTACCAAAAATCCGGTTCGGGTTTGAACTTTTAAAGCATACAAACCTGGTTTTCCAGAAATGGATAATATTTTTTCTAAATTCATTTTAATTTTAATTTTTTAAAATTGATATTGTAATTGCTATTGAAATTTTATCGACCTTTTTTGTTGCAAAATTTCATTCGATAATCAGGTCTGGCTTTGCCATCCATAATGTTTTGCAATTTCTTTTTATTTAATTGTCTTTTCAGAGTTGAAATCAAATCGGTAAACAAGATTCCTTCGTTGTGATCGTATTCGTGTTGAATGACACGGGCAATTAGACCGTCGAAAACCTCTGTTTTTAGATTAAAATCTTCGTCGCAATACTCGATTGTGATTTTTTCGTGTCGATAAACATCTTCACGAACGTCAGGAATACTAAGACAACCTTCATTAAAACCCCACAACTCGCCTTCTTCTTTCAGCATTTTGGCATTTATAAAAGTGCGTTTGAATCCTTTTAATTGTTGTTGTTCCTCTATTGGTAAATCTTTATCTTCTCCAAAAGGTGTTGTGTCAATCACAAAAAGGCGAATATTCAAACCTACTTGTTGAGCAGCAAGTCCCACTCCATAAGCATTGTACATGGTTTCATACATATTTGCGATGGTCTCTTTCAAGTTAGGATAGTCCGAAGAAATTTCTTCACCTACCATTCTTAAAACTGGGTCGCCATATCCTACAATTGGTAAAATCATTTTAGATTTTAGATTTTAGAGTCTTGATTTGACACGAAATTCCAAAATTTTTGTTTTTAATTTTGGCAAAAGTAGTGAAAAATATGGAATTGAAAATAGTAGAGTAATTAAAACATTGTTCGGGTCAAATAATCTTGAAGCATTATTGTTGCTGAAATTTCGTCGATTAAGGCTTTGTTTTGGCGTTGTTTTTTGTTCAATCCGCTATCAATCATGGTTTGAAAAGCCATTTTTGAAGTAAAACGCTCATCTACACGAATGACTTTCATCTCTGGAAAATGATTGGTAAAATGAGTTACAAATCCTTTAATAATTGAAGCACTTTCAGAGGGTTGTCCGTTCATTTGTTTGGGTTCACCGATAAGAACTGCTTCCACTTTTTCTTTAGAAAAATAGTCCTTCAAAAAAGCAATAGCCGTGGCTGATGGAATGGTTGTCAAACCCGAAGCAATGATTTGCAGCTCATCGGTAACGGCTATACCAGTTCGTTTTTGTCCGTAGTCTATGGCGAGGATTCTTGGCATTTGCTTTCTATAACTTATTTGGAGCAATAATCTTTAGTTTTCTAATGTTGTTAAAATCCTTATCACTAGTAATAAGTGTCAATTTATGAACCAAAGCGGTTGCAGCAATAATAGAATCGAAATCTCTTATTTTATATTTTTTCCGAATTTCGATAATTTTTAAAACAACGTCCTCTGTCAATTCAAATACGGTACAATAAGAAATATACTGATTAATAATTTCAATTTGTTTTTCATCAGCATTTGGTAAAATAGAAAGTTCAATTCTTGTAGCAATTGAAATTTGAGGAATACTAATATTATCCATTAATATATTAGTTTCTGAGGACAATTTGTTATTGAGATAATCAATAATTGCATTTGTATCTAGTAAATACATTATCGGTCTTCATTTAAGAAATCTTGAATATCTTTATACTGTTTATCTGAAAAATTAAGTTTTCCTCTCAAATTTTTAATGGGATTTTCAACTGCAAAATCATCATCACAAGTTATGGTTACTTTTACTTTTTTTGCAGTAAAATTTTTTGGCAAAATCATATCCAAATGAAGAGTATGATTTTTTATAGCGACTGTTTTGGTTAAGACATCCATAAAATTATAGTGTTTTTGAATTAAAAATATACAATAATTGTGTTGATAATCAAATCTTTAATTTTCATATTCCGCAAAAATTTCGTCCATCATTACATCTAATTCATCTGCAGAACAAAATTCTGCAGTTCCATTATTTATCTTATCTAATTCTAAATCTAATTTTCTACTGGTTCTATCAAATTCAAGATCTTCTTGAACTATCTTTAATTCCTCCGAAGAGAACGAGCTCAATAATTCTAATATTTTGGCTTTGATGCTGGGTTGAAATTCTAATCTAATAGTTTCCATAATTCAAAATTTAAAACACAAATATATAACATTTTCCATTCGATTTGACTTTTTGCTTTTGGTTATAAATGGTATATTTGCCAAAAATATATCAAAAAATGAACGAATTACAATCCATAATAGAACAAGCTTGGGAAAACCGCGCTTTGTTGCAAGACACAAAAACTACCGATGCCATTAGGGCAGTTATCGAATTATTAGATGCTGGAAAATTGCGTGTTGCCGAGCCAAAAGGAGACTCTTGGCAAGTAAACGAATGGGTAAAAAAAGCTGTTGTATTGTATTTCCCTATTCAAAAAATGGAAACCTTGGAGGCTGGAATCTTTGAATACAACGACAAAATGTTGCTCAAAAGAGATTATGCCCAAAAAGGCGTTCGTGTAGTTCCTGGAGCCTCTGCTCGTTATGGAGCGTTTTTGGCTAGCGGCGTGATAATGATGCCAAGTTATGTAAATATTGGAGCTTATGTCGATTCTGGAACAATGGTCGATACCTGGGCAACCGTGGGTAGTTGTGCACAAATTGGCAAAGATGTTCATCTTTCGGGCGGTGTTGGAATTGGTGGTGTTTTGGAACCTTTGCAGGCGGCACCCGTTATCATTGAAGACGGAGCTTTTATTGGTTCGCGTTGCATTATTGTCGAAGGTGTTCATGTGGGCAAAGAAGCAGTTCTTGGTGCCAATGTATGTTTGACCGCTTCCACCAAAATTATTGATGTAACGGGCGAAACTCCTGTCGAAAGAAAAGGTTTTGTTCCCGCTCGTTCGGTGGTAATTCCAGGAAGCTATACCAAAAAATTTGCTGCTGGAGATTATCAAGTGCCTTGTGCCTTAATCATCGGTACTCGCAAACCTTCGACCGATTTGAAAACTTCGTTGAATAATGCTTTGAGAGAATATGATGTGGCAGTTTAAAATCATAAATTCCAATAGTTTAAATTCAAAATTCCAATAATTTAAGGTCTAAAATTCCAATACAAATCCAACTTTTAAGCATTTATATCTGATTTCAATTTTGTTACCTTTGTAAAAAAATAAATACCATGCGTTATTTAGACCCAAAGAATGATTTAACTTTCAAACGAGTTTTTGGAGAGCATGCTCATTTGCTCAAAAGTTTTCTAAATTCACAGTTACCATTAGAATCACCAATTGATACCATAGAATATCTACCATCGGAATTGGTTCCTGAAATTCCTGTATTCAAAAACTCAATAGTCGATGTTCGTTGTATTGATTTGCTGGGCAGACAATTTATTGTCGAAATGCAAATGCTTTGGACGGACAGTTTCAAGAGCAGAGTAGTATTTAATGCCTCAAAAGCATTTGTCCGACAAATAGAAAGAGGAAAAGAATACAAAGAATTGCAACCTGTGTATTCCTTAAATATCATCAACGAAAACTTCGAACACGATTTGGCTGACTATTTACATCATTACAAAATTGTGCACCTGCTGGATTCTAACAAAATTATTCCAGGATTGGAATTTATTTTTATAGAGTTACCCAAATTTAAAGCTAACAAATTTACCGATAAAAAGCTAAGCGTTTTATGGCTCAGGTTTCTTTCTGAAATAAAAGACAATCAAGAGGAAATTCCAGCCGATTTTTTAGAAGTTCCCGAAATAAAAGAAGCGACTGAATTATTAAAAGAAAGCTCCTACACCAAGGCACAACTTGAAACGTATGACAAATATTGGGATGGTATTAGCACTGAAAAATCCCTTCTTTCTGGTGCGTTTGACGATGGAAAA
>DMHA01000227.1:0-3786 GCA_003449615.1 Flavobacterium sp. | reverse complement strand
CAGAAGAGAAATTAGAAGGAATTATAAGAGCCATAAAAAAGGCGAAATTTTCAAACGAAGAAATTGCCGAAATTTTTGATGTTTCGGTTGAATATGTTTTAGAAATAAAGATGAAAATTAAATCATAAAACTATTAATGTGCCTTAATCATCGGTACTCGCAAACCTTCAACCGATTTGAAAACTTCATTGAAAAATGCTTTGAGAGAATATGATGTGGCAGTTTAATCATTAAAATTCCAATATTTTTAATTTCAAATTCCGATAATTTAAGGTCTAAAATTCCAATATTTTTAAATTCCAAATTCCAATAATTGAATGATTGGAGTTTGGATTTTTTATTTCCTTCCAATTTTTCTTTTTAGGTATTTCTTCTTCGTGATTTTTCTTTTGAATTGTATTGTTTTTTGCAAAAGAATAGCGTTCAATTTTTCTTCGGGTTCGTTGCTCAATTTTGCATAAGCTTTTGCTATTACTTTCACCATTGTTTTAGACAACCACATTTTCTTGAAATTATCCATTCGCTCCTCAATAGACAAGTTTCGAAAATTCATTCGGTTTAAATCTATCAAATAGAAATCATACTGTCCAGAATCTTTTTTTACAACCAAAGTATTTCCGGGAGAATGATCTAAAAAATTAACCTTTGCTTGGTGCATTTTGAAAGTAAATGCAGTAAATTGTTCTAAAATAATATTACGCTCTGGAAATAATGGATCATGAATCAGTTCACGGATAGTAAAATCATAATCTATTTGACTGCAGATATAATAACTGTCTTTCAAAAGTCCTAAAATGTTTCTATTTTCGATATAGGCAATCGGGAAAGGTGTCAAAATATTGTTATTTATCAAATAATTGGCATAATCAAACGAGCGTTTGGCTTTGGTAATTCTAAAAAAAGAGTAAATAATGGACTTAAATATTCCAGGCTTTTGAAAAAATTTAATATTAACCTTTTCATCCCCAAGAAAATTAGATTTTATTATATTACGACTGCCTTTAACTATCAAATTACCCTCGGTTAAAAAACCAGTAATCAATTGAAGAATAGCGTTTTGTTGGACTTTATATTTAGGATGAACGATAATTTTCACAGTCAATTATTTTATTTGGTTTAAAAGTATAAAAAATAGTACTTTGCAACAAGGAAAAGTGTTAATAAGAAATAAAGAAAAATTAAGGATGAAGGTTTTAATTATACAAAATAAGCGTATTGGCGATGTTTTAATTGCTTCGGTAATTGCGAATAATTTTAAAGCTCAATATCCTGAGAGTGAAATACATTTTATGGCTTATGATTTTACACACGGAGTTTTGATGAATAATCCAAATATTGATAAAATAATTTCTATTAATGACAAGGAATTAAAAAAACTTCCTGTTTTATTGAAAATAATCCGACAAGTTAGAAATGAAAAATACGATATTATTTTTGACCCTTATTCTAAAACTCAAAGCAAACTGATTTGTAAATTCTCTGGTGCAAAACAAACCATAGGCCATAAAAGCAGAAAGAAACTTGGAAACTGGGGCTATTACACACATCCAACAATTCCCTTACAATCCTCGAATAAGCCTTGTGGCAAAGCCATTGACGACCGTGTTCATTTGCTAGAATATGCCGGAAAATTTGAAAACATAGATTACGTTCCCAAATTGTTTTTGACAGATGCCGAAAAAAATGAAGATTGGCTTGGAAAATATAAAAATAAAAAAGTAATTGTTTTGGGCGTTTTGGGAAGCACACCTCAAAAATCAATGCCTTACGAATATGTGGCCGAGATAATCGATTTCATAACGAATAATTATGATGTGAATATTCTTTTTAATTATGCACCACATCAAAAAGAGGAGGCTCATAAAATTTATGAAATGTGCAAAAACAAATCCAATATCATTTTAGACATTTATGCCAAAAACATTCGTGATTTTGTAAAATTAATGAACCAATGTGATGTTTTAGTGGCCAATGAAGGTGGAAGTGTCCATATCGCCAAAGCCTTGAACAAACCAACATTTACAATCTTTTCTCCGTATGTAAATAAAGAACATTGGGCTAGTTTTGAAGATGGGAAACGCCACGATTCTATACATTTATTAGAAATAAAACCGGATTTATACAATAATTTCAATTCAAAAGAACGTAAAAAAATAGAAAAAAATCCTCAAGAATTATATCTTCAACTTACTCCTGAAATTATTTTGCCGAGATTGAATATTTTCTTAAAAAACAACATTTAAAAAAAGTACTCACTTGAGTACTTTTTTTATGTAAATTTTTCCAAATACCAATCTACTTGTTTTTGAAGTCCTTCTTTTAAATTTGTTTTGGGTTTATAGCCTAATAATAATTTAGCTTTATCAATAACTGCTGATGTTCGCAACTGATCGCCATTTCGGGCTGGTTTATAATCTATTATCAAACGTTTGTTCATAATCGCTTCAACAACCTGAATTCCTTCTTGAGTTGTATTTACCTCATCTGTACCAAGATTAATAATTTCCCCATTTATCACTTCTTCTTTTCTAATAATTGCAGCAAGTCCGTCAACAATATCGCCCACAAAAGTAAAGCTTCTTTCGTGTTCTAAACTACCTTCAAATAGAGGAAAAGGCTTGTCAAAATAAAGGTTTTCAATTAATTTTGTGTATAATTTTTCTGGACGCTCTCGAGGACCATAAACCGAATACAAACGAATGGAACAGGCTTTTAGTTTTCCTGTTCGTTGCAATCCTAACACCAATTGTTCGCTAGCCAATTTTGTCACACCATAAAAAGATACAGGTTTTGCTAATGCTGTTTCGTCAACAGTTGCTTCAATTCCGTAAACTGATGAGGTTGATATATTGATAAATGATTTGATATTTGAGTTATATTTTAGTGTAGCTTCCAAAAGATTTTGGGTAGCATAAATATTATTATCTACATATTCTTCTAATGTAGTTTCGGAGGAAATGCCTGGTTGAGCAGCGAAATGAAAAATATAATCATAAGGAGTTGCAAAAACATCATTCAAATCATCATTCAAATCTCTTCTAAAAATAAAAATTCCTTGCTTTGCTAAATCAGAAGCATTTAATTCCTTTAATTTCACTTCATAATAATCATTAAAATTGTCAATTCCATATACTTCATGTCCAAGTGATTTGAGTTTTTCGCAAAGATGTGAGGCTATAAATCCTGCAGCTCCTGTAATTAATATTCTCATAAATATTACTTTTCAGTTTTTTGAATACCAAATGGTGTTCTTATAATTTTTTTGTTTTTCACCTCTTTTCTGATAGCTAAATTAGCTGCCAAAGATTCAGGCGTTTTATAACCACGTGAATGATCTAAATGCAAAACTATTGCTTTATGACGAATTTGTTTTCCTTTTATTCCATAATTTTCCAATCGTTCTCCAAACTCCCTATCAGGACCACCGTATTTCATTCGTTCATCATATCCATTAACAGCAATCATATCCTCTTTGAAGCCTGAAGAATTACAGTTATTAAAGGAAGGATTTGTTGGTGAAATTAAATCTAAAACACTTCCAATCCATTTATTTGCAGCTAATTTTAATACATTGGAAAATCCTAATTTATCAGTACTTTTCAACCATTTTACATCAAAACATCTTCCCGAGACAATATCATCTTTTGAAATGTGTTTGCTTGTTTTCATCGAAAGTTTGCAATAACCTCCTGATAAAAAACGTCCTTTTTGAGCATATTTAGCATGAATTTCGACAAAATCTTTGCGTGGAATGCAATCGCCATCTGTCATTAAAATATAATCATG
>DMHA01000201.1 GCA_003449615.1 Flavobacterium sp. | reverse complement strand
GCCGAAATGAAGAAAAACTCAATTTTAACCGACAATGAAATAGAAGAAGGTCTGATTCTTACTTGTCAAGCCCATCCAACCTCGACCGAAATCATAGTGGATTTCGATGATGTTTAATTTAATTTTAGATTTTAGAGTGTAGATTTTAGCATAATAATCCATATAATTACTTGTAAGTATAACTTTTTATATAGTGATGAAATTGGTGGTGGATTTTATGGTTGTAATAGTTTATATATCAAAATATTAAAATTCTAGAGATTTATTTTCAAATCCATGTTTATACAATACATTTGTAAATAAATATAACAATTTCAACACATAAAGTTATAATGATAACAAAAGCCAATCCGTTCGGAATAGAAGCAGCCCTAAAACAATTGGGTATTGAAGCCCTAAACGAGGGAACTTCGACAGGAGTAAACAATTTTGCCAACGGAAAAATCATCGAAAGCTATTCGCCAGCCGATGGAGCTTTGATTGCAAAAGTAAAAACTTCGACCCAAGAAGATTACGAAAAAGCCATGCAAAAAGCCTCCGAAGCTTTCTTAGAATGGAGATTAATTCCAGCGCCACGAAGAGGAGAAATCGTGCGCCAAATGGGAGATGAATTGCGAAAATTCAAAGAACCCTTAGGAAAATTGGTTTCTTATGAAATGGGAAAAAGTCTGCAAGAAGGTTACGGCGAAGTTCAGGAAATGATAGATATTTGTGATTTTGCAGTAGGTTTATCGCGTCAATTGTACGGTTTAACGATGCATTCAGAACGACCAATGCATCGAATGTATGAGCAATATCACCCGATAGGAACTGTAGGAATCATTTCAGCTTTCAATTTTCCGGTTGCGGTTTGGAGTTGGAACGCAATGATAGCTTGGGTTTGTGGCGATGTTGTGATTTGGAAACCCAGTTCAAAAGTGCCTTTGTGTGGCATTGCTTGTCAGAATATCATCAAAACAGTACTACAAAGAAACAATGTTCCCGAAGGCGTAAGTTGCTTGGTAACCGGAAACGAATCGGGCGATTTAATCAATAAAGATGTTCGGATTCCCTTGGTTTCATTTACAGGATCCACCAGAATTGGGCGTCATGTTTCCAAAACCGTTGCGGAGCGTTTTGGAAACACCATTCTCGAATTGGGTGGAAATAACGCCATCATAGTTTCGGAACACGCTGATATTAGTATGGTTTTGGTTGGAGCCGTTTTTGGAGCCGTTGGAACTGCGGGACAACGTTGTACTTCGACGCGTCGTTTAATCATTCACGAAAGTGTGTATGACAAAACCCTCAGCGTTTTGAAAAATGCTTACAGTCAATTGAAAATCGGCAATCCATTGGACGAAAACAACCACGTTGGGCCATTGATAGACAAAGGGGCTGTTCAGGAATATTTGACCGCTATTGAAAAAGCCAAACAAGAAGGCGCAAAAATTATAGTTGAAGGCGGAGTAGTTGAAGGCACAGGTTTTGAAAGTGGATGTTATGTAAGACCCTGTATTATTGAAGCCGAAAATCATTTTGAAATCGTTCAGACCGAAACGTTTGCTCCTATTTTATATGTAATGAAATACAAAGCGATCCAAGAAGCCATTGCGATGCAAAACGGCGTTCCACAAGGACTTTCTTCTTCTATTTTTACCAATAATATGCGAGAAATGGAATTATTCCTTTCCCATTCAGGTTCAGATTGTGGGATTGCCAATGTCAATATTGGAACATCTGGAGCCGAAATTGGCGGTGCTTTTGGTGGCGAAAAAGAAACAGGTGGCGGACGCGAATCGGGTTCCGATGCTTGGAAAGCCTATATGCGACGACAAACCAATACCATTAATTATGGAACGCAATTGCCATTGGCACAAGGAATTAAATTTGATTTGTAATGAAAAATCCACAAAAAAAGCGGCAAGATTTTCATCAAGCCGCTTTTTTTATTTTTTAATCCACTTATTATAAATTAAACGAAGCTCCAATATTAAACGAAGAGCCATTGTTGTATTTTGAAGCCGCCTCCGAATCATACTTGGCAAACGGAACAGAAAATTCAGTAAAAACACCAAATCCTTCTGAGAAGAAATACCTTGCACCAAGATGTCCTCCAAAGTTTTTCAAGCCCAAATTCAAGCCAGGATAGACATCAAATTTTGGAGAAACATCTATTACGTTCCCTAAATTGGCATTGAATCTAGCTTTCACATCAAAACGATAGTCGCTTGACACATCTTGAATTTGGCTACCACTCAATAAATAAGAAGCAAGAACTCCAATAGAAATGTTTTCTCCTAAGCCAAAATCTGAAGAAGCCATAATTCCTGTCCCCCCATTTTGAACCGTCATTCCAATATTGAGTTTGGTGTCGCCTTTTCCTTTGAAAGCTTGAGCGTTTGCCATACAAACTGCCCCTAATACTACGATTGTTAAAATCTTTTTCATGATTTAATTTTTTTTTTTGCAAAGATACTGTTTTTAATTCCGCCCTTTTTCACTTGGATATAAATTTGGTAAAGGCTCACTTTGCCAAAATTCTTTGGTATCCACATCCATAATGGTCAGTGGCCCTTTAAAAGCAGCTCCTGTATCAATATTCCATACGTTGACCATTTTTACTGGGATGGTTTTACCAATTCTGGAAACGGGTGTGTGACCAATGTAAATTTCTTCGTATAATGTCAGTCGTTTTGGGTATAAAAGATCAGTTTTTTTCATCTTTTTATCCAATGCCAAAGCAGTTTCCCAAAGCGTTCTATCCCAATAAAACAACCTCGGAAAATATTCATAATCCACACCATTCATATTGGTAAAACCAGCATGAATAAATAACCGATTTTGTTCGTCGAGATAATATTTTTCTAATGATTGTATGAATTCGATATGGTTTTTAATCGTTTCGGCACTTACATTTGCATAAGCCAAAACGGTTGATTCACCACCATGATGGTACCATAAAGGATTATCCTTGGTCTTAGTGAGCCAATCCAACAATAATTCATCGTGGTTGCCAAGGATAAAAATGCAATTGTGCGTCGTTTTCAGTTCTATCAAATAATCAAGAACTTGAGGCGATTGGCTCCAGCCATCAACATAATCGCCTAGGAAAATTAAGGTGTCTTTTGGGGTAACATTGGCTCTTTCCATAATTTGGTGCAAGGCACGCAAACCACCGTGAATGTCGCCTATAACGAGTGTTCTCATTTTGTTTATTTTGTAAATTCTTTTTGTAAAATTTTACCATTTATATTGTTAATACTAACTGTAAAACAATTCCAAGAAGCAACAACAAATGTATTTGAACTATCAACAACAAATTCATTCCCATTTTTGGCATTTGGATTAATATTTTTATTCCACTGAATGGAATTACAATAAATATCACCAGTAATAGGTAATTCAGCAAACCAAATTATTTCATTATTAGTGTTTTTTGCATATATATTTGATTTGCCTTTTGGGTAATTATTAGGACTTTCTCGGATAATTGTCAAATCATCAAATTTTTTATGTTCAATGATTTCAGTATAAATTGGTTTATATTTCATCTTTAGAATGCGTTACAACTATTTAATTTGCGACTCGAGCGATAGCGAATTGGCGAAGCAATTTGCGGTTGAATTTTCTACTGCACATCATACTTCATTTTTCTCAAAATCCTTAACGCTTCCTTAAAAGACAAATATACAGAAGAGAAAGGTTTCAGAAGCAGTTTGGCATCAATCAATTTTTGCTTGCCCTCTTCAAATCCGTTGAGGTAACAAATCATAAAGGTCGAGGGTAAATTCTCTAAGTCTTTCTGTTCTCGCTCGGTTAACAAAAGTCCTTTTTGGAGTTTGTTGAGCAAAGAAATATTAGAATTGTATATGTGAAACAACATTTTTCGGTTGAATTCTGGCGGCTGAAAAAGGATTTCTCGGTCAATTTTATAATAGCCATTATCGTGAAAATAAATGGTTTGTTTTTCCAAAGGATAAAAACTCGTTTTGTCATTCAAACCCAAAGGGACATATTCGATAATCGTAAAAGAATCTTCATCAAAAGTTATCGTTACCACATCTTGATCTGAATAAAAAAGCTTGATTTGCTCGTTAATCAATTCAATATCAACACGAGAAAGGAAAGTGGTGTCTCGATGTTTTTTAGGAACACCAGCCCAACAAATGACAAATAATTCCTTGAAAACCTTGTATTTTGGCGCCATATCTTTGTGCCGAAAATTCATAAAATCAATCACCCCATCCAGCGTGTAACCAATGCTGTTTCTTGAATTATTTTCAATTCCAATGACGGTTTCTGTGTTTTGATAATTTTTTTCTATTTCTCCTTCAATAGGAACGGTATTACTGCCCCGACGAACAAAAACAGTATTGGCTGGAATCGTATGAATGCCTTTTTTGAAATGCGAAGTTTTGCTTTTGGCTTTTATGGTAACCAATCCGACAACTTTATCTTTGGGCAAATTGGGAAAAGGCACATTCTCATATTGAATTTTCGGTGGGTTTTCGAGATAGGCATTAACCAAATTCTGAATCCGACTGTCGTCAAAGAAATCGTCGCCTACAATTTCGTTATCCTGATCTTCGACACCCACGACGATATAGGAATTATTGGCAGGATTCGAATTGGATAAAGCACAAATGTGTTTCAAAAATTTGGCTTTCCCTTCACGGGAATGTAAATTCAACTGGCGTTTTTTGTCATAAAAACTGCTCTCATCATTGTGAGCCAATAGGTTTTTGATAAGCAGTCGTTTGTTAATCATTTTTAAGAAATAAAAAAAGAGCAATGTTACAATTTGCTCTTGTGATTTTAATCAAAGCCATTTCGCCTCTTCGCAATGGCTGTTGATGATATTGGT
>DMHA01000212.1:1741-5855 GCA_003449615.1 Flavobacterium sp. | reverse complement strand
TGCATCAACTGCATTACAAATTTCGGAATTACAGCAGCATAAGCTCCATTTGGGTCTTGTTTTCGTCCAAAAACATTAAAATATCGCAATCCTATTGTTTCCAAACCATAAGTTTTACTAAAAATTTCAGCATATAATTCATTGACATATTTGGTAATAGCATAAGGCGAAAGCGGTTTTCCAATTACCTCTTCTACTTTGGGCAATCCTTCTGAATCGCCATAAGTTGAAGAACTTGCGGCATAAACGAAACGTTTTACCTTGGCATCGCGCGAGGCTACCAGCATATTCAAAAAACCAGAAACATTAACATCGTTTGAGGTAATGGGGTCATTGATAGAACGAGGCACTGAACCCAAGGCTGCTTGATGTAAAACATAGTCTATACCTTTTACGGCATTTTGACAATCTTCTAAATTTCGAATATCGCCTTCTATCAAACGGAAGTTTTCATTATTGATAAAATCGGCTAGATTATGTCGATGTCCTGTGGCAAAATTATCCAAACAAACTAGCTTATGCCCTTTGGATAAAAAATAGTCACACAGATTAGAGCCAATAAAACCAGCTCCTCCTGTGATTAATATGGTCTTTTTTGTTGCTACTTCCATTGGTGTTTATTGAAAAAAATCATTGAATGATTTAATTGTTTTTTAATGACCTTTCAAAAGGGACACGTTGCAAAATACTTCTTCCCAAAGTTACCTCATCGGCATATTCTAATTCGTCGCCTACTGAAATTCCTCTTGCAATAGTTGAAGTCACAATATCACGATCTTGTATTTGTTTATAAATATAAAAATTGGTGGTATCGCCTTCCATCGTTGAACTTAGTGCAAAAATAATTTCGTTAACCCCACCCAATTTTACTTTTTCGACCAAAGAATTGATTTTTAATTGACTTGGACCTATTCCATCTATGGGCGAAATTTTTCCTCCTAGAACGTGATAAATCCCTCGGTATTGTCCCGTATTTTCGATTGCCATTACATCACGAACATCTTCTACAACACAAATAATATGGTGATCTCGTTTGGTATTGGAGCAAATTTCGCAAACTGCCGCATCAGAAATATTATGGCAACTTACACAAAACTTGACTTCCTCACGCATAATTGATAAAGCTTCCGACAAAAAAGTAGTTTGCTCTTTGGGTTGTTTTAGCAAATGCAACACAAGTCTCAAGGCAGTTCGCTTACCGATTCCAGGTAATTGTGCCACTTCGTTGACTGCATTTTCTAAAAGCTTTGATGAAAATTCCATAAGTGCAAAAATACTGATTTGTTTTAGAAAGGTTAATCAGTTAAAAAAGGTTAACCGTTATACGATTAACCAATTAACCACTATTTATTTATTTAATATCTTTTTAAACCACGGTTTTTTAGTTATTTCAAAACCACTATAACCATAATTTCCATAGCCATAATCGCCATATCCATAAGCACCATAACCCTTACCGAGTTTTGTATCATTAAGAATTATGGCCATATTAGGTAATTTATTTTCATTGTATAAAATTTCCGGAAAATGCAACATCCGTTTATCCAAATAATTGGCTCTTACGACATAAATAAAGGTGTCTGCATGTTTTGAAATAACTAAGGTGTCCGAAACCAAACTCACTGGAGGTGTATCTACGATAATATAATCGTATTGTTTTTTAAATTGTTCAAATAATTCTTTTACTTTTTTACTCATTAACATTTCTGTTGGATTTGGAGGAATATTTCCTCCCAAAAGCACATCAAATGCCTCATACCCTTTCATGGAGATAATAAAATCGGATATAGGAATGTTTTTTGTCGATAAATAATCTGTTAATCCTTTTCCATCGGAGGTGGTGACATATTCGTTTAATTTTGGTTTTCTAATATCCATCCCAATCAAAAGAACTTTTTTTCCAGAATGAGCAAAAATAGAAGCCAAATTGACCGATAAAAAAGTTTTGCCTTCGCCTGGAATTGTTGAAGTTAAAAAAACACACTTGGCTAATCCATCTGGGACTTGGGTTAGCATATAGTCTAAATTGGCTCTCACAATTCGCAGAGCTTCGGCGGTACTGGTTCGACATGTGGTGTCGATAATTTCGGTAGGGGACAACGATTTAGGAACATCTCCTAGAAATGGAATGTTTAGTTTATCGGTAATATCCAAACGTGTTTTTACTTTGGTGTCTAATAATTCTTTGAGATATAAAATTCCAAACGGAATGAGAAGCCCCAAAAATAATGCGGCCAAATAAATGATATTTTTTTTGGGTGAAACCGGACCTTTTGACTCTTTAGCGAGATCAATAACTCTAGCGTTTGGCGCAGTGGCGGCCAATGAAATTGCTGTTTCTTCTCTTTTTTGAAGTAAATACAAATACAATTCTTCTTTGACTTTCTGCTGTCTGGCGATTACTCTAAAAAGACGTTCCTGAACGGGGATTTTTTCTATTTTGGATTCTAAAAGTCCTTCCTGTCCTTTCAAATTTCTTCTTTGAATATTCAAATTGGATTGCAAACGCATTAAACTTTCTTTTACATTCAATTTCAGTGAACCAATTTGTTGGTCTAATTTGACAATTGCAGGGTTTGATAGTGTGGCCGATTTCAAAATTCGATTGCGTTCCAAAACCAATTGATTATAGGAATTAATCAATTGTGAAGCGTCTTCTTGTCCAGTTATAAGGTTTGAGGGTAGCAAATCGGAATTGGTGCTTTTTTTTATAAAATCTAGCATCGAAGCCACCACATTCAATTGAATTTCATTCTGAACACTCAATTTATTGTATTCGCTAGAACCATCAATAAATAATTTAGCTTCAGATTCAATATCGGTAAGACCATTGGATTGCTTGAAATTTTCGACATCTTTCTCAACTCCATCTAATTCTTCTGTTATCAAAACCAGTCGGTTGGCTATAAATTTTGAAGTGTTTTCGGATATAAAATTTTTATCGGCAGCGGCAGCTTCATTATAGATTTGAATCATAGCGTTCAAAAAAGTTTCTGCTCTTTTGGCATTGGGATCGGTAATAGAAATTTCTACCACACTACTGGTTTTACTTATGGGATTTACCTTGAGTCGCCCCACAAAACTTCCTACAACAGCATCTAGTGGATTTACTGTTACAAAGATTGTTTTTTCTTCATTAATTTTTGGAGAGTTCAATCCAATAGGTTTTGTGATGATTAAATCTCCACTTCGAGTTGGGATTAATTCCCCATATCTAAATTCTTTTTGGTTGCTTAATATAGCTGGGGTGTAATTTTCTCTTTCTTTGTCTTCATCAACAATCAATCGGAATGTTTGAGCTGATAATTTTACAAACTCAAAACGCATACCCTCTTGATAAAAATTAGATTTCAGGTTTGTAAAATGCACTTCAATTGGAGCATTTTTATAAACATCAAGACTGCTAATTCTTCCTTTTTGTATAATTGAAATGTTTAATTCAAGTCTTTTTACAGTACTTTCAACTAAGGTTGCCGACTTCAATATTTCTATTTCATTATCTACATTACTCTTCATAGCACCTCCCAATCCCAAATCGGAGAAGGCAGATAATTCAGAGAGCATACCTCCTTTTTTTTCGTCTTTAACTAATATGGTTGTTTTGGCTTGATATTGAGGTGTAGCATATCTTAAATATACATAAGCAATGCTGAGGCAAAGAAAAATGCCCAAAGCAAACCAAGTCCAATAAACAAGATATTTTTCGAGAAAGTCTTTAATATTAAAGTCCTCGTCTTGATTGTCGTCTGACAGTATTGTAGTGTTCATATATAATTAATTTGTTGTAGAAACAACTAGAGTAATAATTGTTATTAGTAAAGAAGTAATAGAAATAATTACCCCTGTATTAGTGCCAATGGCAGCTCCATTAATTTTGGTTTTATTGGGTTCTACATAGATTACATCGTTCTGCGACAGATAGTAGAAAGGAGAATTAATAAAATCGGCTTTGGTAATATCTATTCGATTGAAGGTTTTTACTCCATTGACTTCTCTGATGATAAGAATATTATTTCTTTTTCCATAAATTGTCAAATCTTTGGCCATACTAATGGCTTCGATAAGAGTAACACGATCTGAATTAAAAGTATAGATATCGGGAGCAGTCACTTCG
>DMHA01000212.1:0-1674 GCA_003449615.1 Flavobacterium sp. | reverse complement strand
AATCGGGAGCAGTCACTTCGCCTTGAACCGAAATTTTAAAATTCATTCTTCGGAGATTGATGATTGGATTTTTGATGTAAGAACCAATACGGGTTTCTAATAATTCCATGAGTTCGGATCGCGAAAGTCCTCCAACTTTCAATTTTCCTAAAATTGGAAAATCTATAAATCCGTTGGTATCTACTAAATAAGTTTGTAATGATTGCTGTCCGGCTAAGCTATTATTCCCTACCGAAGGAACGCTAACTGTTGACATATTGAAAGGCATTGCCGATTCTGGATCTTCGGCCGAAACGATAATGGTTAATAAATCATCGGGCTGAAATTTGATTTCGTAGGTATTCATTTTTTCAGAAGAAGACAAACTATCTATATTCTGATAATACACTATTTCTTTACTGGGTTTACAAGAAAATATAAGAAAAACCAAAAGGAAAGGAATTGTCTTTTTCAATAAAAAAAAATACTTCATATAATTATAACTTTTAAAGTAGGCAAATATAAACATTTACATCTTAAACAATTCTGTTTTATTGATTTTTAGAACAATTAATCAATATAGCGGTAAACAAAATTATTGATTAATCAAACTCCAATAATTACACTAATATGCCTCTTTTTCACCCTCAAACACATTGACTATAGTCATCCAAATAATTTTTAAATCCAAGATAAAACTCCAGTTTTCGATGTACCAAATATCGTACTCTACACGACTTTCCATATCGGCTAGCACTTTTGTTTCACCTCTTAATCCGTTTACCTGAGCCCATCCTGTTATTCCAGGTTTGGCATAATGGCGTACTAAAAAATTATCGATTAATTCTGAGTATTGAATCGTATGTGATAACATGTGAGGTCGTGGTCCTACTACCGACATATTTCCTAAAAACACATTAAAAAATTGAGGCAATTCATCCATACTGGTTCTACGCAAAAAAGCACCCACTTTTGTAATTCGATTATCATTTCTTGTGGCCTGTGCAACGTCTGCCAAATCATTGACATACATTGTTCGAAATTTATAACACGGAAAGGGTTTATTGTCTCTACCAGAACGTTTTTGGATAAAAAATGCTGGTCCAGGAGAGTTTATCTTTATAAATAGAATAATTATTGGGAACAACCAAGTAAATACAAAAACGATTACAAATATTGAAAAACAAAAATCAAATATTTTTTTTGTAATCCTATTTAGGGTAATCTCGAGGGGTTCCGTGCGAAGCATCAATACTGGGATATTACTGTTGCCGTAAAATGAAATCTGTACTCTGCTGGATTTTGTGTATTGTTGAAAATCAGGAATATATCGAATACGAACCATGTAGTGCTCACAAATTAAGGTAAGTCTGTTGATGATTTCTATTTTATCGATGTGCAAAGCTACATATAACTCGTCAATATTTTCCTTGCTTAAATAGGATTCAACCTCATCCAAATTGCCTAAAATGGGAGCTTTAATTTCTGTTCCATCGGTTTGGTCATCAAAAAACCCCATTACTCTGAATCCATAAGTAAGGTCTTTTGACAAAATTCGGTTCATTCGTTCTCCTGTAGCATTCGCCCCAACGATGACCACTTTTCTGAAATTATACCCTTGAGACCGAACATATTTTAACAATTTCATAAAAAATATTCGGAAGCCCACTAACAAAACAAAAAAAGTAAGGTAGA
>DMHA01000408.1:3312-4239 GCA_003449615.1 Flavobacterium sp. | reverse complement strand
AACAAATGACCCAAGAAGAATTTTTGCAATGGATAGACGAAGCCGAAAAAGCACCAACCATGTCTTTAGAAACTTTTAATAAAAAATGGAAAAAGAAAGAAATGGAAATTCTGAACCGTATTCGTTAATTATTTCCGATAAATACTATTCTGATCTAGATAAAATTGTTGATTACATTGATTTTGTGAAGCACCAACCTATGAATGCTGTAAAAGTAGCCAGAGGCATAAATGCCACTATGAATAAAATCATTTTGAATCCAACCATTTATGCTGAATGTGAAAATATCCCAACCAAATCCAAAATTTACCGAGAAGCAGTTTATAAAACTTGGCAAATTGTCTTTAAACTAAAAGGCAATACTGTTACCATCTTGCGTGTTTTGAGCGGCAAAAGAAAACCTTCTGTTTTTAGAAAGAGAAACTAATTGCATGTAGAAGATTTTCCAATATATTTTAGGAAAGAGAAGATGAGAAAAGGTTGTAGTAATGATATAATATCGATTATGTATTCGATATAAATGTCAATTAATTTAATAAAACTATAACAAAATTGAATTATCAATTCTAGAGATAATTGTTTAATTTTGAAAAAATTTTATAAATCATTTAAACAACAATATTATGGCTTTTGAATTACCACAATTACCTTATGCTTACGATGCGTTAGAACCTCACATTGATGCCCGCACGATGGAAATCCACCACACAAAACATCATAATGCTTATATTACCAACGTGAATGCAGCCATTGCAGGAACGGACTTAGAAGGAAAAAGCATCGAAGATATTCTGAAAAATTTGGATATGAAAAATATGGCTGTTCGCAACAACGGTGGCGGACATTTCAATCACAGTTTGTTTTGGACAGTAATGTCGCCAAACGGTGGCGGATTGCCAACAGGAGAATTATTGGCAGGAATAGAAA
>DMHA01000408.1:0-3166 GCA_003449615.1 Flavobacterium sp. | reverse complement strand
TGGGCTTGGTTGTGTGTAAAAGACGGAAAACTAGAAGTTTGCGGAACACCAAATCAAGACAATACTTTGATGCCAGGTGTAGGTTGTGGTGGAACGCCAATTCTTGGAATGGATGTTTGGGAACACGCATATTACTTGAACTATCAAAACAGAAGACCCGATTATATTGAAGCTTTTTTTAATGTAATTAACTGGGATGAAGTGAGTAAAAGATATGCTGTGGCCAAATAGTTCTTTTTAAGAAAATAGAATAAAGAAAATAGAATACAGAACATAGAGAATAGACGGACGACTGAAAGGTGGTTCGTCTATTTTTTTTAATAATGAGTATCAAGAGTTGAATTTATAATTTATTGATTATCAACACAGACCTAACAGGTTTTTAAAACCTGTTAGGTCTAACCAGAAGAATAATAGTGATTTGTCTCAACACTTATTCAGATTAATAAATATAATTGAGAATTAATTTGTTTAAACAAAATTTGAGGAACAAATGCAATGGCTTTGCTTCGTGCCTTGCGACTCCTCGCAATGACTATTGGTGATGGTGAAATGCTTTTTTGTTGAAAACAATCAGAATCCCAACGCCTGTTGAAATTGCAGTATCGGCAATGTTGAAAATCGCATTGAAAAATTTAAAATGTTGTCCACCAATAACAGGCATCCATTCTGGCCAGTTTCCTTCGAATAAAGGGAAATACAGCATATCGACTACTCTTCCGTGAAACCAAGTGCCATAGGGTTTGTCTGTGAATAAAGTTGCCAAATGTTCATAACTGTCATCGAAAATCACACCATAAAAAACCGAGTCGATGATGTTGCCAAAAGCACCTGCAAGAATAAGGGAAATAGCCACAATCAAATAATTGGAACTTTGTTTTTTAACGGAATCCCAAAGCCAATAACCAATTCCTGTAACGGCAACCAAACGAAAAACAGTTAGAAACAATTTGCCGTAAGTTCCCGGAATTACTGTACCCCAAGCCATTCCTTCGTTTTCAATCAACAAGATTTTGAACCAACTGGTAATGTCAATTTGTCCGCTTTCTCCATAAATGAAATTGGTTTTAATGTATATTTTGGAGATTTGGTCAATAAATAAGATGAAAAAAACAATCAGGTAAGCTTTTCGTAATGTCATTTTGTAAATTTTAATGCTGCAAAAGTAGGTAAATTGTAAAAAGTAAAATCCAAAAAATTATTAAACTCCAAAAAAGAAATTCCAAATTCCAATGTGTTTGGTTTGGAATTTGGAATTTGATTTATGAAATTTGAGAAAATTATCTTTGCATATTTTTGGCTTCGATACTCATTGTGGCGTGAGGAACAATCAACAATCTTTCTTTGCTGATTAATTTACCAGTTACTTTGCAAGTTCCGTAAGTTTTATTTTCCACACGGAAAAGGGCGTTTTTCAAGTCACGAATAAACTTCTCTTGACGGATAGCCAACTGTGAATTTGCTTCTTTAGACATCGTTTCGCTTCCTTCTTCAAAGGCTTTGAATGTAGGCGAAGTATCATCGGTTCCGTTATTCAAATCGTTCATATAAGCACTTTTTATCAAGTCTAAATCGGCTTGTGCTTTGTGTATTTTTTTAATAATAAGCTCTTTGAACTCGGCTAAATCAGCATCTGAGTATCTTGCAATTTCGTCTATCATTTTCTAATTATTTTGTAATTGATATTCTTGTTTTTATCTCGTCAAATTCTATTTCTATACCGTTTTCTATATTTTCTTCAAAAACCAATGTTTCTGTCAATGTTTCTGATTTTATATAAATTTCATTTGCTTGTACAGCATTTTCCAGTTCTGGATTTTTTTGCAAATGTACTTTAATTTTATCAGTAACCTCAAATCCTGAATCTTTTCTTAGGTTCTGAATCCTGTTGACCAATTCTCTTGCAATTCCTTCTTGTTTCAATTCTGAAGAAATCGTTATGTCAAGCGCCACTGTGATTCCGTTGGAATTGGCAACCAACCAACCTTCGATATCTTGCGAAGAAATCTCAACATCTTCGGCTGTTAAAATTATACTATTTCCTGAAATAACAATATTGATACTTCCGTCCTTGTCTAATTGATTGATTTGAGCTGCCGAAAAACCTTGTATCTCTTTGACAATCAAACCCATATCTTTTCCAAATCGTGGGCCAAGTGCTTTGAAATTGGGTTTAATTTGTTTTACCAAAATTCCTGAATCATCGTCCAAAAGCACAATTTCTTTCACGTTTACTTCCGCTTTTATCAGGTCGGAAACCGCTTCAATTTCAGTCCTAAAACCTTCGTCAAGCACCGGAATCATTACCTTTTGCAGAGGTTGACGCACCTTGATCATTTCCTTTTTTCGAAGCGATAAAACCAGTGATGAAATGGTCTGTGCTTTCTGCATTTTGCTCTCCAACAATTTATCAACAAAGTTTCCAACATATTTAGGGAATTCTGCCAAATGTACCGATTCAAATTTTTCTGTTTCTGTAGCTAATGTTAAGTCTCTGTAAAGTTTGTCCATAAAGAACGGAGCAATTGGGGCAGCCAACTTACTAATAGTCAACAAACACGTATATAAAGTTTGGTAAGCCGCAATTTTGTCCTGTGCATAATCCCCTTTCCAGAAACGACGACGACACAAACGAACGTACCAATTACTTAAATTTTCCTGTACAAAATCCGAAATGGCACGAGCTGCTTTTGTTGGTTCATAATCAGAGTAAGCTTCATCAACCATTTTTACCAACGTATTCAATTCCGAAATAATCCATCGATCTATTTCGGGTCTTTCGTTTAACGGAATTTCCGCTTCGGAATAAGTGAATTTATCGATGTTGGCATACAATGCAAAGAAGGAATAAGTGTTGTACAGTGTTCCGAAGAATTTACGTCGCACCTCAGCAATTCCTTCCAAGTCAAATTTCAAGTTGTCCCAAGGATTGGCATTCGAAATCATATACCAGCGCGTGGCATCTGGGCCATATTCTGCCAAAGTTGTAAATGGATCAACGGCATTGCCCAAACGTTTGGACATTTTTTGTCCGTTTTTGTCTAAAACTAAACCGTTTGAGACTACATTTTTGTAGGATACTTTATCGAAAACCAAGGTAGCAATGGCGTGCAAAGTATAAAACCAACCACGAGTTTGATCGACACCTTCGGCAATAAAATCGGCA
>DMHA01000264.1:2697-3302 GCA_003449615.1 Flavobacterium sp. | reverse complement strand
GAAGGACGAATTATTGAGCAAGGCACTCATAATCAATTGATAAATCAAGAGGGATATTACGCAGCTTTGTATTTAAAACAACTTTCTGAAAAAGAATTGCAATAATTGTTGTGTAATACAAGTATTTTTTAGATTTTTGGATACTACTTAAAAAACTAAATCCAAAAAAATATTATGAGAGAAAATGATATGTTAGAAAATGAGGAGATATTTTCTAAAGTTTTAAGAGCCGGAAGAAGAACTTATTTCTTTGATGTAAGAGCCACAAAAGCAGATGATTATTATATTACCATTACCGAAAGCAAGAAATTTACCGAAGCTGATGGTTCGTATCACTTCAAAAAACACAAAATATATTTATACAAAGAAGATTTTGCTGCTTTCGCTGAAATTTTAGATGAAATGACCACTTATGTTTTGAACCATAAAGGCGAAGAAGTAATCTCCGAAAGACACCAAAAAGATTTCAAGAAAGAATTTGATTCAATTAAATCAGAATCCGATTCCACTCCTTCTACTTCTAATTTTACCAATATCGAATTTGACGATATTTAGATTGTTGTAGAATTCCAAAACTAACTAACCAAAACTAAAAAAGCCTGAAA
>DMHA01000264.1:0-2591 GCA_003449615.1 Flavobacterium sp. | reverse complement strand
TCCCAAAACTTTCACTTTGGGATCTATAAATCGTATATCAAATATCGTAAATCGTAAATTATTTCACGTCCATCAATTCAACATCGAAAATTAGAGTAGCGTTTGGCGGAATCACTCCTCCTGCTCCACTTGGTCCATAACCTAAATCGGATGGAATGACAAAACGGGCTTTATCTCCCACTTTCAACAAGGCAATTCCTTCGTCCCAACCTTCGATTACTTGACCAATTCCCAATTTGAATTCGATTGGTTTTTTTCTTGGATAAGAGGAATCAAATACTTTTCCGTTTTCTAATGAACCTTCATAATGCACCGAAACTGTTCTGCCTTTTTCAGCTTGTTTTCCTGCTCCTTTTTGAATGAATTGGTAACGCAAACCACTTTCTGTTTTTTCAAAACCAGCGGCTAATTTTTCCATTTTGGCTTCCGATTCTGCTTTCAAAGCGGCTAATTTTTTCAAACGAGCCCCTTTCAAACCCACGAAAGCTTCTATAGCATTCCAGTTTTTGGCTTTCTCACCCACTCTAATAATTTCAACTGAATCTAATTGATCGCCTTGCGCAATGGCATCTACTACATTCTGACCTTCGATTACATTTCCGAAAACGGTATGTTTATCGTCTAACCAAGGTGTTGCCACGTGGGTAATAAAAAATTGAGAACCATTACTTCCAGGACCTGAATTCGCCATCGACAAAACCCCCGGCGCATCGTGACGCAAATCTTGGTGAAATTCATCATCAAATTTATATCCTGGATCTCCAGTTCCTGTTCCAAGAGGACAACCACCTTGAATCATAAAATCTGGAATGACTCTGTGAAATTTTAAACCATCATAGAATTTTTGTCCCTGTGGTTTAATTTTGTTTTCCATATTTCCTTCGGCAAGAGCCACGAAGTTTCCGACAGTTCCCGGTGTTAAATCGTGTGTTAATTTTACTAAAATCGACCCTTTTGCGGTATTGAATTTAGCGTATATTCCGTTTTCCATTTTTATTATTTTTTTATTGAGGTGCAAATTTACAAATTAAATAGATGATTTGGAAATTTGAAAACCTTGAACTTTTCAATATCCAAAACTTTGTTGGTATAATTTTAGAAAGACTTCGAGGAGCCCTGTGAAAAAAAATTATTGGCACGAGTCACGCAGTGTAAGTATTTTGTTCTTAAACCGTGACACTTCGATAAGCTCCGCAGGCTCTAATTTTTTTCGGAGTGTTGGCAAAGGAGTGCCAATAGTAAAATAAAACGCGTTGTTTTATTAAATGGGTATTGTATTGCTTTTATTGCAATGGAATGATTTTCAATTTAGCTTCGTCTTGTTCTTTGAAGGCATTGCTTTGCGTTAAATGATTTTCTAATGCTTGCATATCATTTGCCAGCAGTGAAGCACTAAATTCTTGTGCTCTTTGCAACATTCTGATGTATGCCGCAGGATCATCGTTTCTTGTTAGTCTTCTTAATGCTCCTAAATAGTCATCGCGATACACTGTTGGAATTATGATTCGAGTTTGGTTTGCTTTTACTAATTCGGCATTCATCATCACTCTTGCAATTCTGCCATTACCGTCCAAGAATGGGTGTATTTCGCTTATCATAAACATAATATATGCTGCTTTTGCGAATGGTTCTTGCAGTGCTTGGTAGTAATCAAATCCTTTTATTAATGTTCCTCTTACCAAGGTGTGATCGACAAAGTGTGTTTCGCCAGCGCGGTTGTTTTTGTCTTTGAATTGACCTGGTTTTTTTGAGGTTCTTGCTCCCAAAAGTAATTGATGTCTGTATTGTAATAGGTGAAGTAATTCATCAGGATTTGAAGGGGTTGTACTCATTTCCGTTTGATTACTTACTAACTTGTAGGTTCCTAAAATGTCGTGAGAATCTTCGTCCCGATTGAGAATTGGTGTTTCGGTTTGAATGATGCTTTTAGCTTCTTCTATTTCGAAAATTGTTCCTTCGATGTAGTTGGAAAAATAGGCTTCAAAGAAGGCGAAATTTCTAAAGGCATTGGTTTCATTATTCCTGTCTTGACTTTCTTTATAAGGTTGCTGTTGCAGTTCTACAAACAGTTTTTCGAATAATTCTAAACGGTGTTTGTCGTAAGGGTTCCCTAAAACTCTGGCTACTGCCAATGGCGATTTGAGTATTTTAGAAGGTTTTGTAGTGAGTAAGGCACTGATTAGTTTGTTGAGTTTGTCAAACTCGGTTTGCATCCCTAATTTGTTGGCAATTTCTCTTGCTTTGTCCCGAAATTGGTTTAGTCCTTCTTCTCCTTTTACTTGTACAATTTGTTCTAATTTATTTTCGATTTCTGGTAGGGTGATGGTTTTGGATGTTAGTCCAATTTGGCGTGAAGATTGTAGGTTTTCTAAAAAAGCTCTTTCCTGTTGTGATACAAATAATTCTCCCGAAAATGGATTGTCTCCTTCTATTGCCGGCAGTCCTTCCATAAAGCGAATGGTTATTCCCGGCAGTTCAATTTTCTTGGTATAGGTATAAGTTACAAATATTTGATTTGCCATTGTTGGCTTGAATTCTAAAGCAGAGCGGTGACTTAATACTGCACCCGGATATAGTTTTCCTAGAATGGT
>DMHA01000007.1 GCA_003449615.1 Flavobacterium sp. | reverse complement strand
ATAGTTATTCAGATTTGGTAGTTTTCGATATTTCCGATATTAGAAAAATAGTAGAAAAAAATAGATTGAACGATGTTTTTCCATTCTATTATCCTGCCTATCCAACAGTTGAAAATGATAACCCAGTATATTACGATTATCAAAATATAACAGCAGATAAAATTATTGTCGATTGGACTGTCAAGCAAGAAAAAAGAAAACCTCAGAACTACGATATATTGATCGATAGAGGTGGAATTATGGTAAACGCAACAAGTTCTGAAGGAGCGGTAGGAAAAGGCGGTTCGTTAGCCCGCTTTATGATTGTAGAAGATTTTTTATATGCGGTCGATAATCAGAAAATCAATATTTTTAACATCCAAAATTTATCTGTTCCAAAAAAAATTAATGAACAATATGTTGGTTGGGGCATAGAAACCATTTTTAATAGAAATGAATATTTGTATTTAGGAAGCACAAACGGAATGTATATTTATGATATCAAATCGTTAGAAAATCCTGTTTTTGTATCAAGAATTGCCCACATAAACGCTTGTGACCCAGTGGTGGTGGATGAAAAATATGCCTACGTTACTTTACGATCAGGGAATTTGTGCGGTGCGTCTGAAAGTGTTTTAGAAATTATTGACATTACCAACAAAGCTAAGCCAGTAAAAATAAAATCTTACATTATGGAAAACCCTTATGGTTTGGGAATAAAAGATCAAATGTTATTTATTTGTGATGGAACCGCCGGGCTAAAAGTGTTTAATAGAACCGATGTACTGGATTTGCAAATGACAAATCAATTTAAGAATATCAATCCTTTTGATGTAATTCCTTTAGATGACAAGCTACTTTTGGTGGGTGAAAACAAACTATTCCAATATAAGTATGTGCAAAATAATATTGAGCTTATAAGCACTTTTTTATTAGAATAAACAATTTGAATCAAGAATTGAACACTGATTAAACGGATGCAAGTAACACGTATAAAACAGATTTTTTATCCTGTTGCTTTGAAAAAATAAACGATTCCAGTAATTACAAGAATTATAATAATTACCCAATGTTTAAAATTTCTTGCATTTAATTCAAATTTATAGAGTTTATTATTTTCAGTAATGTCTTTATGCCAAAGTTTATGAATTTTATAAAAAGCAAAGGCTGCTCCAAACCAAGAAAAACTGCATATTAAATACCAATAATCCATTTGAATATCATTTAATTTCTTCAATCAAATACTTCGTCCCATTAATCTCAAACAAAAACCCCACTTCATTTCCCATCAATTTATTTCCTAAAGGAGATTGTGGAGATAATGCAATAACTTTGATTCCTTCAACAGCAATTTTAGGAAGTGCGGCACTTAAATAAAGATAAATTCCATTGGCTTTGACCAAGCTGCCAACAATAATAGTTTTGGCAATTGTGGTGGAATCAATTTTGTCTAAAATTGCTTTTTGAGCCAATACTTCTTTCAATTTGTGATTGAGTTTCTCTTGCTCGATGTGCATCATCGACAAAGCCGTTTCGTGTTTGTCGCCAGCCGAACCTTTGGCATCATTCTTTGAATCTTCAGTCAAAGCCACAATCATATCCTTGAAAACATCGATTCTGTCTTGGACTAATTGCTGATATTGCTGATGTATTTTTTGTTTGAAAGTCATAATAATGGGACACGGATGACACGGATTAAACTGATTTTCGCAGATTTATATTTTTCAGAATCTTTAAGTCCAAGCCTAACAAGGATCGAAATAGTTATTATTGCGTTTCAACTCCCTCCCCTTCGGGGAGGGCTGGGGTGGGGACTAAAAATCAAATTTATAATTCACTCCCAAAACTACCTGAAATCCCTGAACTGGATAATCCAGCCATTTTTGATAGGCTTGATTGGCAATATTATTGGCTCTTAAAAAAGCGGTTAATCTTTCGCTGTACTTGAATCCGACGTGTGTATTTACATCAAAATAACTTTCTAAAGTAGTAGTGAAATATGGATCTAAATCAACCAATGGGTTTAATAAAAATTTTTGGTCTTTTCGTTCGCCAACAAAAAATACTTTTGCACCAGCATACCATTTTTCGGTGATGTTGAAATCGACATTTGCGTTTAAATTTAGAGCAGGCAAATTCCAAGCTTCAATTTGATTATCATTGGTGTAACTGCTGAAAGTTCCGTTGATGCCAAAGGTCAAATCCTTTGAAATATCGGCTTTCAGTTCCCCATAAAAACTTACCGTTTTCATATCGTCATAAACCACTTGCATAGAATTTCCGAAACCATAATTTTCATTGGTATTATTTTCATTGTAATCATTGCTTTTGAATAAGGCTTTATTTCTCTCATTCAAATAAGAAGCTCTCAGGTTGTAACTCACGGTATTGCTCAATTTTCCTTTTAAACCTGCGAAAATATCATACTGTTTGTCTGTTCGGGCAATATTTAAAGTTGGCGACAAAAAATGATTTTCATTAACAAAATCTGAGTAGGTATTTTGCTCTAAATTCCCTTGGGCGCCAGTATAAAAAATCATCAAATCGCCCACTACTTTCAAGGAAGCATTAATTTGTGGATAGACTAAAAACTTATTTTTGTCATTTTCTAAATCCAAACTATAAAACACGCCAACGCCAAGATTCACAGTCCAATCATCCTCATTCATCACAAAACTAGGGGCAATTCCAAAATTGGCAAAACCATATTTTATCGCATTGGTCTTCGAATAATTTTTCTCGAAATTACCACCAAGATAATCGACAATTACATTCGTTTTTATCAATTTATCATCGATGTTTAGTTCGAAAAAGGGTTTCACATAAAATCGATTTTCAGATGAACCAAAAGCATCCGAAAAATGATTGAATTTCAGGCTCGCTTCTTTAATTATACTGTCTTCAATTTCTATTTTACTGCCCAAATAGAGGTTGTTGTAACTATGCTGCGGATTGATTCCGTTTAATAAATTGGCTCTGTCATTTGGAGTTAAAGTTGTTCCAAAACCAGATGGCAAACCATACCAATTATAAATTTGGTTTTGGTAACCCAAATCTACATTCCACGATAAATTACTTTCTCGAATTCCATAAGTCAAATCAATGGAAGTGTCATAAAAAGAATCATCCAATTCCACGTCTTTGATTCCGCCTTGAGACGAAAGATGTCGAAACATTCCGCCCACATAATCATTGGCTCCCAACTCTTGATTGACAAATAATTCGGCATTCAAAGTTCCGTAATTTCCTCCTCCAATAGTGGCGTAGTTGTTAAATAATCTGGCTTGTTTTTCTTTCTCGACACCTTGGGCTTTCCCTTTGGATGGAGTAAAAGTCGAGGCTACGGGAAAGGAAAAAATATTGTATTTTATGATTTCTTTTTTGGAATTCCCCTCATCGTCAAGCACCGGATTTTCACTAACTTTGAAAGCGTCTGAAATGGTTGGCGTGTAGGGTTTTACGACATTTACGACTTCAGTTCCAATGTTTTCGTTCTTTTTTTGGGAGAAGGAAAATTGAACTAGTAAAAGCAAAATCCCCACCACAACTTTACTTACCCGAACTACAGCCAATTGCCGAAGCAAAATGGATGGAGTTAAAAATAAAAATTGTTTATTTATAACTTTAATTATTTTTTTGAAATTTATCATTTTTCTATTTTCTATTTTCTATTTTCTATTTATTTCAAACTTCCCATTCTCCTTTTGCAATAAATTGCGTTTTTCCTCCAATTTTTATATCAAAATTAGTTTCAGACAATTTCCCATCAAAATAGATTTGAGAAGGTCTATTGACAAAGTCGCCTTGATGATTGGTTATTTTAATTTCTTCAGAATGGTATTTCAAAAGATAAGCCTGCAAACAAGTACTGGCGCTTCCTGTGGCAGCATCTTCTTCGAGCTGATTATTTTTTATATAAATCATTCTGCTGTAAAGTTTGGCATTTTCAAAACAATAGAAATACAAGGCTCTATGATTTGTTTTACAATTTGCAAGCAACCATTCTTTCATTATAGTCTTATCAAGAATCAAATGCTCTAATGCTTTTTTATTTTTAAGCGGAACAATTACAAATGCACTTCCTGTGCTTACTTCCTGAATTTGGAAATCATTATCAAAATCGGCGGAAGTCAAATTACTGAAAGACAAAAAATCTTCCTTTGAAAAAACTTCAAAAAACTGGGGTTGAGCGGCTTGCAACCAAACTAAATCCCCTGATTGATGCACTGGAATTTCGCCAATTGGAACTGACAAATTAATATTTTGGGGTTGATTTTCAAAAATTTTATTCATCAAAACCCAGGAAGTTCCAATAACTGGATGTCCTGCAAACTGCATTTCATATTCTGCCGTGAAAATTCTAATGGTTGCACTATTTTTTTCGGGTTGAATCTTAGTAATAAATGTACTTTCTGCAAAGTAAATTTCACGGGCAATTTTTTGCATTTCTTCCGTACTCAACTCATCCGCATCTAAAAAAACCGCCAATTGATTTCCAGCATATTTTTTTTCAGCAAAAACATCTACTATATAAAAAGGTAATGTCATAATTTTAATTTTTTCGACTCCCCGACCCTCTGAAGGAAACTGAGAAAGTTAATTTGTTGCTTGATTAATTTTTGTCTATCAAATTCCAAAACCTCTAACTTCTAACTTCTAACTTCTAACCTCTAACCTCCAATCGATGAATTTGTCTTGGCTTCTTCTTTTTTGATACTATCCAATTCAGTTTGAGCTTCCGAAACGACATCAGGAAAATCGGTAAAGTTTTTTATCACGTTTTCTAAAATATAGGTAGCTTGAAAACTGTCTTTCAATCCATAAAAATTCTTTGCCATCACAATCAATCCTTTGGCTCCAAAATATTTGTAACTGGAATAATTTTTGGCTAATTTTTGAACAACACTATTCGAATCTTCAAATTTTCCATCCTTGTTTTTGAAATAGGCGTCATAATACAAGGCTTCGGCGGCCAATTCACCTTTGGCAATGGATTGCAATTTGGCGTAAGCTGCACGAGCTTTGTTCTCATCACCAGTTTGAATAGCAGAGCGAGCAATGATAATTTGGGCATCACTTTTTACATTATCATCGGTTTTTGGGTTTGCCAAAACTTTCTCAGCATACACCACCGAATTGGGATAATCTTTATTGTCATAATAGATTTTCATCAAATTGGATTGGGCAAAAGTCTTGTTTTGTGGAAAATCGGCTTCGTTTTCCAATCGAATCAATACTGAAATCGCTTTGGATTTATTGTCGTTCTTTAAATAAATTTGTGCCAATCTTGCCAAAGATTGTTCCGTAAATTCGCTTCGAGGCTGTGCAATAACGTACTCATAATTAGGAACAGATTTGCTTTCTTGTGCCTCCGAAAAATAGGATTGAGCCAAATAGAAATTCGCTTTCAATGCGTGAATTCCTCTTGGAAATTTTGAAACATAACTGCTAAAACCTGCAATGGCTTGCTTGGTATTGTTTTGCAAATATTGTTTTTCGGCAGCTTCATAAGTGTCGTTATCCAATTCGGTATCGGTTACGGCAACGAAATCCAAAGTGCGAACCCAAGTGGCGTATTCATCCACTTTTCCGTTATCGACATAAATCAATCTAGCGGTCGAAACGGCTTCTAAAGCTTCTGGAGTTTTAGGAAAATCGGCAGCGACTTTCTTGAATTTTGTCAAAGCTAAATCATCTTTGTCAGAATTGTAGTAAATTAATCCTTGTCGCAAAATTGCCTTTGAAGTGTAGGAACCTTTTGCAAATTCGGAGTTTAATTTGTCATAAGTTTTTATCGCCAAATCTGATTTGTTCTCGGTGGTATAAGTGTTTCCAAGTTCAAAATAAGCATCATCACGATACTCTGATTTTGGATACAATTGCAAAAAGGCATTGAGTTCCTCGATTTTTTTGTCGTTTTTGGAAACAAATCCGTAGCAAATTGCTTTTTGGAAATAGGCATAATCCGCATCAATACTTTTCAATTCGATGACTTTGTTATATGCTTCAAGAGCTGCTGTATATTTTGAAGTTACGAAACGGCAATCGCCCAAACGCAAATAAGAATCGTGCAAACGTACTTTATCATCTTTTGCATTGTCAATTTGGTTTTGAAAATAATTTCCCGCTTGTTCATATTCTTTCAATTTAAAATAGGAATAAGCAATATTGTAATTGACGTTTTTGAATTCGGGAGTTGCTGCGGCTACAGCCAAGCCTTGAAATTGCTTGTAACTCAAGACCGCATTTTTAAAATCGTTCAAAACAAATTCTGCTTCGCCTTTCCAAAATGTGGCACGAGCCGTGAATTTGGCATCTTTTTGTTGGTCTAAAGATTTATCGAAAAGGTTTGCTGCTTCCTGATATTTGGAGTCATTAAATAATTCAAGTCCGCGATAGAAAGTCACTTTTTGATAAGCCAATTTATTCTCTGGAGTTTTATTTTTCTCTAATAAAACCAAGGCTTCCTTGTAATTTTTGGATGAAATATAAGAATCAATCAACAATCGTTCAATCTCCGATTTGTTGGCGTTGTTTGGATATTTTTTGATAAAAGCCATCAAAACTGAAGGTGTACTTTGATAAGAATTCCCAATTTCGTAACTCAATTTGGCATAATTCAAATTGGCATCTTCTTGAATGGCAAGGTCAAAATCCATTTCGGAAGCATTTTTGAATGCGTTTAAAGCTTGTTGCTTTTTATCCAAATTCAAGTAGCTTTCGCCCAAGTGATAATAGGCATTTTGGGCCACAAAATCTTTTCCACCAATGATTTTATTGAATTGCGAAATGGCGTTTTCGTAATCCTTTTGCTTATAATAGGCATAGCCCAACTGGTAGAAATCGGTGTTGTTCCATTTTCCTTTTTTGCCTTTATACAATTGCAAATAAGGAATCGATTTGGGGTATTGTTTCAAATTAAAATAGCTTTCGCCAATGATTTTATTCAATTCTGATTTTTCCAGAGCATTCGATTTGTCCATTGCTTTTGTACCCAAATCAATTGCTTTTTGGAAATTTCCCAATTTGAAATTCATATCGGCTTGGTAATAGGACAATTTTTCCTTGTATTTTTCTTCGCCCGAAACTTCGTCAAAATACTTGGTGGCTTGTTTGTAATCGTCGCCTTCATAAGCCATAAAACCCAGATAATACTTGGCTTGCGAACCATAATCTTTTGAATTGACCACTTTATTCAAATAGGTTGTAGCTTCCTTTTTGTTTTTAGAACTAAAAAAACTGTATCCTTTTTGGAAGTTATATTGGTCTCGTTCCCTGTAACTCAAATTATTTTCATCGACTTTTTCGAACCATTCCAAAGCTTGTGGATAATTGCCTTGAGCGAAATAATAATGTGCCACTTCAATAAAAGCTTGGTTTTGTTTTCTGCTCGTGGGATAATCCGAAACGAAACGTTCCATCAACACATCAGCATTGGGTTGATTGGTGCGAATGGCACAATTGGCAACATAATAAGAGCAATCAGATTTCAGTTCTTCATTGGCAGCAGCCGATTTCACTTTCTCGAAAAGCAACTGTGCCGAAGCATATTGCCTGTCATTATATAAAGAAATTGCTTTGTCGAAATCTTTGGAATCGTGAGAATAAATGGCTGATTTTTGAGCCGAAATAGTTGAAATACTTATAAAAAAAAGTAGTAAAAAGAGCCTTGAAATTTTTTGCATTGTTTTTTTATTAAAGTAGTCAAATGTATCGTATTCTGAAAGATATAACGAAATGGTTTTGGGTTTTATTATAAACATCTTTTTTAACAATTTGGAAATACACTCAAATTTATGGGTATTTTTTTTAGCCACAAATTTGCTTCGCCAGTTCGCTATGCTCGAGTCACGAATTTACACAAATTCACAAACAGCTAAAATAAATTATCACGAATTTTCTTGTATTACTTGTAAATTAGTGTAATTAAAGAGTTTAGAAATTCGTGTAAATTCGTGAATTGAAAATCAGCGAATACCAATTAAATATTATTCAATGAGCTAAATTCGTGGCTAACTTTTATTCTTTATTAAAAAAGCTAACCCATATCTTTTGCATTAGCACAGAATTTATTTTGAATACAACCGTTATCTTGCTACTTTTACCAAATAAAATATTTTGTCTTATGTCACAATCCGTACTGTCTTTAAAAAATGTTACTATCGTTCAAGGAGCAAGAACCATTTTATCCAACGTAAATCTTGAGGTAAAACAAGGTGAATTTATTTATATTATTGGAAAAACAGGCACCGGAAAAAGTAGTTTTATGAAAACACTTTATGCCGATTTGCCATTGGCGGAAGGTGAAGGAACGATTATGGATTTTGATTTGGTAACGATAAAAGAAGACGACATTCCGTATTTGAGAAGAAAAATAGGTTTTGTTTTTCAAGATTTTCAGTTATTGCCCGATCGGAACGTGAAAGACAATTTGCATTTTGTACTCAAAGCAACGGGTTGGACAGATGAAACTGAGATTCAAAACAAAATTGACGAAGTTTTAGAAAAAGTGGGCGTAAAAGAATATGCCAATAAAATGCCGCATCAACTCTCTGGCGGCGAGCAACAACGTGTGGCAATTGCCCGGGCCTTGCTCAATAATCCCGAAATAATTCTTGCCGACGAACCAACGGGAAATTTGGATCCCCAAACTAGCGTTGAAGTTCTTGAGGTTTTGAAAAAAATTAATGCTACTGGTAAGACGGTTATTATGGCAACTCACGACTATGCTTTGCTGATGAAATTCCCTTCCAAAACTTTGAAATGTGAGGATACCAGCCTTTTTGAGGTGGTTCAAAAAACGGTCTGATGCTTTCGATACTCATTCCTACCTATAATTATAATGTAGTTCCTTTGGTTTTGGAATTGCAAAAGCAAGCAGAAAGTCTAGGAATTGACTATGAAATTTTAGTGCAAGATGATGTTAGTCAATTATTTGTCAATGAAAATTCTAAGATAAGTTCGTTTAGTAATTGCAATTTTTCAATTAACCCAGAAAATTTAGGAAGGGGAAAAAACATCAATTTATTATGCACAAAATCGAAATATGACTATGTTTTGATTTTGGAAGCCGATGCACTCCCTGAAAATGAATTTTATCTAAAAAACTACATTGAAATACTATCCAAATCGACTACCGTAATTTTTGGTGGTGTTAAATATCCAACTATTATTCCTCCTAAAGAAAAAATGTTGAGATGGAAATATGGAAAAAACCGAGAAACCAAATCTTTGAAACACAGACTAAAAAACGAGTATGATTTTGTATTTACTTGGAATTTACTTTTAAAAAAAGACATTCTTTTAAAAAATCCTTTTCCCGAATTTATCAAAGAATACGGTTATGAAGATTTGATTTTTATAAAAAATCTTCAACATAATTCTGTTTCCGTATTGCATATTGAAAATCCTTTAATTCATTATAACTTTGAATTTAGTATTGATTTTATTAAAAAAACAGAAAGAGCAGTCCAAACTTTATCCCATTTAATCGATACAAAAAAGATGGATTATAAAGACACTAGATTAACCTCAACATATTTAGTTCTAAAAAAACTACATCTAATTGGACTGGTGGGAGCATTTTATATAAAAACAAAACAGCAACTATTGAGCAACTTACTATCTGAAAATCCCAATTTATATGTATTGGATTTTTATAAACTGGGTTATTTTTGTTCCTTACAATTTAGTAAAAATGTATAAAGATTTAAAAAAAATAATTCTCACTTTGCTGCCCAAAAAACTATTATTTAAGGTAGAGCCCTATCTTAGATTTTTTTGGTCTTTGTTTTATAGAGGTTCAAAACACGAATGCACAGTTTGCAAAACGAATTTAAAAACATGGATTAATTTCGATAAAGACAAAATTTGTCCAAACTGTGGAAGTTTGTCTAGAGACCGAAGATTATGGCAAATTATCGAGGAAAACTATTTGAAAAATGACATAAAAGTTTTGGACTTTTCACCTTCGAGAAGTTTGTACAGAAAATGGAAAAAACAAAACGTAACTTATAAAGCAACCGATTTATCGGGAGATTTTATTTCGGACAATCAATATGATATAACAGCAATTCCAGAGCGTAATGAAACTTTTGATTTAATCGTCTGTTACCATGTTTTAGAACATATTATTGATGACAAAGCAGCAATGAAAGAGCTTTACAGAGTCTTAAAGCCGACAGGAATAGTATTGGTTCAAACTCCTTTCAAAGAGGGGGAAATATATGAAAACTATGCCATCATTTCAGAAATGGAAAGGCTTGAACATTTTGGGCAAGAAGATCATGTGAGAATATATTCGGTTGAAGGATTGAAAAATAGATTGGCAGAAACTGAATTTGAAGTAACTGTAAACCAATATAAAGAAGATATTTTTTTTGGTTTGACCAAAAATGAAATGGTATTTATTCTAAAAAAATAAAATTGGTTTTTTATTTTTTTAGGTTCAAAAACAAATTCTCCCACTTTTTCA
>DMHA01000376.1:4847-15290 GCA_003449615.1 Flavobacterium sp. | reverse complement strand
TTTTATGTAAATAACTCGATATTATTTTATTCCATTTAATACGTCTTCCTTACTGATGGGTTTGGTACAGAAAAACCAATCGTAACAGGTCATACCTTCATCTTTACCGTCCACTCTATCTTTAGCAACTCCGCAAGAGCCAGCTGTTGGGATGATTACATCATCACCTGGTCGCCAATCTGCAGGGGTGGCAACACTGAATTTATCTGCGGTTTGAAGAGCAATAATAACACGTTTCAATTCATCAAAATTTCGACCTAATGATAATGGATAATAAATCATAGCCCGAATTTTTCCAATAGGATCTATAAAAAACACAGCGCGAACTGCTTTTGTATTGCTCTCACCGGGTTGAATCATTCCGTATTTTTTTGCTACTTCCATAGTAATGTCTTCAATCAATGGAAACTTTACTTCGATATTTTTCATCCCTTTGTATTCAATTTTTTCCTTGATTGTCCGTAGCCAAGCAATATGACTATATAAACCATCAATAGATAAGCCAACCAGTTGACAATTTAGCTCTGTAAATTCTTCTTCCATGTTTGCGAAAGTCATAAACTCAGAAGTACATACTGGCGTGAAATCGGCAGGGTGACTAAAAAGAATTACCCATTTTCCCTTGTAGTCATCAGGAAAATTAATAGAACCTTGTGTCGTTACAGCTTCAAATGATGGGGCATTGTCTCCAATACGAGGCATTGCAATGATTTCTTGTTCCATGATATTTTTTTTTAATGTTTTTAATTCTTAAACAAAAATACAAATTATAATGAACCTTTGTTCATTATAATTTGTATTTTTTTATATTTTAAAGATGAGTAATTCAAAGAGTAAAAGCATTGCATTACAACCATCAAATATTTTACCTGAATATTTTAAGTTTTGATAATTTTCTAAGGAATAACACAAGCTTTTTTTCTGGCTTTCAACATCTTTTGATAATCCCCATTAATCAGTCGTTTCAAAAAATTATCGTCTTTTTGATGACAATGAATACAAGCGCCTACTTCCAGCATTTTCTTTTGCTCCTTCAAATCCAAAGGGAAGAAATAATCGTGTGAGGAATACGTGGTTTTACCATTCAAATCTTTCATAAAACCTATCCAAGCATCCTGTGGCAATCCGTCTTGTGGCGTATTCGCATAATATGAAGTAAATTCCCAACGAGCCGATTTTGCTTTTACAACATAATTTAGAGTTCCTTTTCCAAAACCCAAAGCTTGGGAATTGATGTGACAAGAAGTACAATCTCGGGTTGATTTGGTAGTCGTGTGAGCGGCATTTGGCGAATACCATCTCACGAATTTGGTATCATTCCCTCTTTTATTCCCCTTAAAACTGGATTTATCCAAGTCATAATCATACCAGGAATGGCGGGAACAAACTCTTTATTGTTTCCTGTTTTTTTCACGCCAATTGTGGGTGGAGCAAAACCAAATTCGGCTACGTGTTCTATCCAACGTCCTTGTGATTTATCGACATTTATAATTCTTGGATCATAATCGGTGTGACAGCCAATGCAAGTCGGTGCCCAAGCCGTATGACACATACTACACGAAACTTTTTGATGCACCTCATCTCGTTTGCAAGAGGGGTTTATTGGAATCTCTTTTTTGCTGATTTTAGAAACTAAAAAAGCATTTCCTTTGGCATCTTTGTAAGTGTTTACCAATGGAATTGAACCTTTTTTGGTAACCAAAAAACTATTTGGCGAATGTTTATACCCTCGTAAAGCATAATCAAAAGCTGAAATATAATCCATTTGCGGAGGCTTCGTTTGCATTGGTTTTCCTTGAGTATGACAATCTTCGCAACTTATTTTTATGGCATCAGCTTCGTGTTTATAGGTTTTGCCATCGCCCATTATTTCTTGCGAAACGTGGCAATCGATACAAAGCATTCCAGATTTGTGATGCACATCGGCTGTAGTTTTTTCGAATACTCTTCCGTCCATTAAAAGGCGATGATTTTTACTATTTTTCACCTCGTTTGGTTTAAGTAAAGTTTCACTCCAACCTTCATAATTGGTGGCAATTCGTCCTGAACGGCTGTGGCAACCAAAACATTTGGTATTATCAACATTAAGATTGATTTGTGGATGAATCTGGTCTTTTATATCGGGTTTTGTACCCTTTTCATAATTCAAATGGCAAGCCAAACAACCTCCACCACGGGATTTTTCGTCAATGGCTCCGTAATGCTTTTTTTCGTTACCCAAATGACAACTGGCACATTTGTTTTTGAGGTGCATATCGGCAGCAGATTGCCCTAAATGAGTTATGTGAAATATTGAATCTTCAGGTTTTAATTCGTCGAAAAGGTATTTATCGACACTGATAATCCCCGAATTGGTGGTCATCAACGATTTTTGGATGCGATGGAATTCTTTGGAATGACAGTTTGCTGTTGCACAAGTTTGAGACGCATTTTGAAGATTTCCGGGAATCAGAACCATTCCTTTATGGGCTAAATTTTTATCTTTGGAATGACTATTTCCTAAATGACAGGAAACGCAACCAATCGTTTTGGGATTGTGATGTGTACTAAAGCCCGTCATTTCACTATGGCAAGACAAGCAAGATTCTTTGTTGTTGATAACACGATACTCATTGTCTGATTGTTTACAACTTATTAGCTGTAAAGCAATTAAAAACAATATTACTACAAAGAATGTTTTATTTGGAATCAAAATAGAGTTGGATATATTTCAAAAATAGTCAATAAATCACAAACTATTAATCATTAAAAAAAATTACATTTAACAACCTTCATCTTTCGCGGCTTCAGTTTTAGTGGGTTTCACTGTAACTTTTGGTTTAGAAATAATTGGTTTAGCAACGGTCGTATTTACTTTATTGCTCGATTTATTGGCATCCGAAATAAATTGTGCAAAATCAACCACAGCAGTTTCATCGTTAAATTTGGATGGATTGGCTGCTATTTCGGTCCAATTTCCCGCTTTCAAATCATCGTATCCAACGGCTAAATTGCTGATATTTTCGATACCCATTTGCTTCAAAATCATAAAAGGCACATTGGCTTCTGAGGCAGAACTACCATACAATATCGCTTTTTTATTCGTTTCTTTCAGAGACAGAAAAAAGTCCATATTTGAATCGGCCATTAGATTGACTTTATAAATATTTTTGGCATCGGGCAAATGTCCTTTGGCAAAATCAAATTGGCTTCGCACATCAACTAAAATGATGGATTTATCTTTGTGTAAAATGGCATTGGCTACCGTTTGTGGCGAAACTTGAAAACTGGCAACTTTGATTTCAGCAAGTTCTTTATTTAAAGGCGTTTTGAAAGTGTATTTATCCGTTTTTAAGAAAATAAAACTAAGAACTAACACTATAAGTGCCGCAATAACTCCAAAGGTAATCCAATTGGTTTTGGTAAATTCTGAAGTATCATTTATAGGTTTTGTATCCATTTTGATTCGGTTAATTTTGTTAATTTCGCTTCAATTTATTGAAAATATTTTCCTGCTAACATCCTTCGTCTCCGCCTTCTACTTTTTTAGGAACAACCACTTTTGAAGTTGCTTTTACCGGAGGTTTTAAAACAGGTTTTAATCCTATTGCAATAGCATTATTTTGCACATTCTCTCCACCTTTAGGAATAAATTCATCGGGATTGGGCAATCCTAAATGGGCGCCAACCGCTTTGCGGTAACTATAAATTTCGAAAGCCTCTTTTGGATCTGTTTCCAAAGGTTTTGGAGGATTCAAATACAATTGGTAGAATTGATTCAGTCCGCCATTCAGCACTTTCAGGTTTTTAATCCCTGCTCTACGCAAAATCATCCAAACTTGGTCAGGAACAATCGTGCCATTGGAAAACAAAACCACATTATAGGATTCCGAATCAAAAACGGCTTGATTTTCTTCGGTTAATATTGTTTCATAAGGAATATTAATAGCTCCCGGTAGCGTAAATTTACCATACTGAACACTATCTCTCAAATCTACCAAAAGATAAGAAGGGTCTTGTCCAATAATAACTTTAGCCAATTCATCCGGTTGAATAAACCGATTGTCATTGACCGATTCCAACAACAAATTATTGGGTGTAACTCCAGTATATTTGGCCGATTTCAAACTTTTTTGATTTCTTTTGGCATCAATGGAATTACTTTTGTCGGGCAAAAAAGCCAAGACAATGGACAATACAATTGGAACTATGGCTAAGAAAATATATCGTTTTTTCATAAGATGATTTTTATTGTTTTCTATTGGTCATATGTAATTCGCATATTATTATTGAAGGTTTCGACCAACTTTTCGGTTATGCTCATTTCATTTTAAATTTTAATAAATGATAAATAAATTGTGCTATTAATATTCCACACTTTTGATGCGTTTTTGAATTAGCATTACTGCATAAAAGGCAACAATAGCAATTATTGAAACACCAACAGTAAACCAATACGGATTAATATTGAAATATTCTGGTACGGTTACATCGCCTAAATTACTGGAATTATAAAAATTTTCGAATAAAGGAAACATTTCAGAAAACACAAATACACCTAGAATTATCCCTCCAAAAAATACATAACCATCTAATTTTCCAATTCCGATAGCGGTTATGCAAGTTCCCGGACAAAATCCACCGGTTACAAAACCCAATCCCATAATGAGACCGCCCACAACTATTGGCCAAACTCTAGCTGGCAAACCATCTAAAGCTGACATATCAATCCATCCGAAGTAGTCCATAAAAAGCAATCCGATGGATGCTGTGATTGCTGCCGTGAAAAACACACGCAAAACGGCAAAATCGTAACCGTAAAAAACGCCTACCAATTTTCGGGATGAAGAGAATCCGGAAGATTCCAAAACATATCCAAATGCCATTCCCGTAATGATGGCAATGATATTATTCCATTGATCTGATAGTATTTCTGGTATTAAAGGTCCCATAAGTTTAAAGTTAGAGGTTAGAGGTTAGAGGTTAGAGGTTAGAAGTTAGAGGTTAGAGGTTGGAAGATTGAAGTTTTATAGCCATAATTTTCTGAAGAAATAGGCAAATAGAAAAGCACCTCCAAAAATGGAAAGCATCGCGATATAACCTCCCAAAGACAAAACGGTCATTCCACTCAAGGCCGCTCCGCTTGTGCATCCCTTAGCAAATTGTGCTCCGAATCCAAATAAAGCACCGCCTAATAAAGCAAACCACAAGCGTTTTCTTGGTGTTATTTTCGGCGAATGTTGCACTCTGAAAAAGACTCTGCCCGATAACGAGCCCGAAATAAAAGCGCCTGCAACAACCCCAATTACCTCAAAAACCAACCAATTGCTAATGGGAACTTTCCCTCCTAAAAACTGATCGGCATAATAAGAATTTTTTTCTGTGTGGGTTGGTGCCACGGTGTGAACGGTTTGCGTCACAATGGCTTTGGCCGCTCCTGAAGCTCCCAATCCCCTTCCTGTAAAAAAGAAAGTCATTATCAATATGAGTCCTAATAGAAATCCACCAAGATAAGGATTCCAATAAATATTTTGTTTATCTGATTTTATGTCCATTTTTTTTACTTTAAAATTAATAAAGAATACGTGTTATCTGTCCTGCTTCGACCATTAAAACCCTGAAAATTAATCCACTAACAATAATTAAAATTGCAGGGACAACCACAGGAACTTTAAAACCCATTAATTCGAAAACCTCTAAAACCAAAGGCAAGATTAAACCTAAAGCCACGAAGAAACCGAAAAATAGCGTCGTCAAATCGCCTCCTACCAATATTTTCACGGCTTCGACCTGCATTTCGTTTCCAGCGTAATACCCCATTATCAAGTGGATGATTAAACCCAATTCGATAACGATTAACAGAACATCAATTTTGCTGAACAAATGTCTTTCGTGTGCTGATTTGGCAAACAAAATAATAGTAGCTGCCGCTGTCGAAAGTCCAGAAACCAAGAATAATGGTCCCAAAATAGCGTTGTTCCAAAGCGGACGAGCATTAAAAGCGGAAAGTAAAATACCAGTGTAAATTCCCAAAATAATAGTCAATGGTATCAAAGCCAAAGCCATCTGTTTTTTGTATTTCACACAGAAATCCTCGAGATTAAATAAAATAGGAAGTTTAGTGTAATTCAATTTTGGAAACAACTTTCTCAAATCGGAAAAAACCCAAAGAATAGAAAGTGGCGTTACTATCAACAAAACCCAAGCTCCCCAAGACATTGGCGATTCCAAGCGAATTGTGGTGTATAATTTCCAAGAATAAAAAGGATTTCCCAAGTCAATAATTAGCGCAAACAATCCAATGGCTAAAGCAAAAGGGACGACTAGCGGTGCCCATTTGGAAGCGCCTTTAAGCTCTTCGTCTTTATTTAAAAGATGAGTAAAGGCCGAAAACAATAAGATTCCTGCCGATAAACCTCCGAGAAATAAATATAAAGAGATGGGAAATTCCCAGATGGCTAAATGTGGATCTATATGAGGAATATTTCTTCCGCTAATGAAAATTTCTTCTTTCATTTTGTATTAGTTATAGTTAAAGACGAATCTTTGGATTTAAATTAAATAATAAACATTGGGCGATGTCCCGGCTTCTTTGGCCAAGACTTTATATTTCCTTTCGGCCAATAATTGAGCGACTTTGCTGTTGGAATCATCCAAATCGCCAAAATACATACAGTTCGTAGGGCAAACCGAAACGCAAGCAGGATCTTGTCCTTTTTTAACTCTATGAATACAGAAAGTACATTTATCAACAACTCCATATTCGGGATGTCTGTATCGGGCATCGTAAGGACAGGATTCGATACAGGCGCCACAACCTATACATAAATCTCTGTCGACCAAAACAATTCCTCCCTCGATAATGTGGCTGGCTTCGGTTGGACAAGTTCTCACACAAGGCGCGTTGTCGCAATGATTGCAGCGTTCTGACCTTAATTCTATATCTACTTCAGGATAGGTTCCATTTACCGATTCGGTAACCCAATCCCTGCAATATCCTGTTGGAACATCATTTTCTGTTTGACAAGCCACTACACAGTCGCTACATCCTACGCATTTGAGCGTATCTATGACCATTACATATCTCATACCGTTTCAGTTAATTTAGGGTCTTCCGTTAAAATTGTTACAAAATTTCCTCTCATTCCGGTTCCTCCCATCAATGGATCGACCATCAATTTGGTAATCATCTCGGTATCGTTGACGCCTTTTCCGTAGGAACGCTTCATATCAGGATTTTTTTGACCAAATCCGTGCACCATATAAACCGAATCCCAACGAATTCGCTCGGTAAGCCGTACTTTTATTGGAAATGAAGAAACCACATCATCTTGATTTTTTAACCAAACAGGTTGTCCTGATTTTAAGTTCCAAATTTTTCCAACTTTAGGATTTACCCATAATGCATTTTCACTTCTCAAATCATTCAAATTGGGACTGTTCACCGTTTTGCTAAAAGTGTGCATCGGTGCGCGACCATAATTCAATCGGAAATAATCTTTGGGTGGTTGTTCGTGAGCAGTGTAAACTGGCATTGGATCGAGACCAACATCTTTTAGTTTTTGGGAATATAATTCAATTTTACCGGAATCGGTTTTAAAAATATGGTCTGCTCCGTCTTCAATATATAATGGTTTTCCAGATCTTGGAAGATTTTTTACTCCAATGTGTTTCATTTCTTCTAATGAAGTTCCCATTTGTTTGAATTGCCAATCCAAAATATCAGTATAATCGTTGAAATTATAATACTCATTTAAACCTAATTTTAATCCAATTTGTTTGCCAATCCACCATCCCGGTTTGGATTCCCATCGAGGAGCTGCAGCTGGCATTCTCAAAGCGATAGAAGGCGTTCTAGCATCTGAATTTCGAAGGTCGTCGTATCGTTCTAAATAAGAACACTCGGGCAAAACCACATCGGCATAACCTGTGATTTCAACAGGATAAATATCAATAACTACCAAAAACTCTAAGGCTTCGATAGCTTTCATCATCAAGTTTTTCTCAGTTGGAACAGATTGCGTCAAATTCGTTCCTGCCACCATCCAAGCTTTTACTTGATGTGGTGTGTCTTCGCCAGGAATCGAAGCTCGAATCACTTCATTGGTCACACCTTGATTCGCAAAAGGCAAATTGACATTCAAATCTTTGGCTTTCCAAGCAGGTTCTGGATATTCAGGATGCGGGAATTTTGGAACTGCCGCTTTTTCATTAAAATAAAAACCACCTCTACGTCCCCAAGTGCCTAAAAGTGCATTTAGAATTCCAATGGCACGAGTGCGTTGCGTATCATCACCATACCAAGTGGAATGTCTTCCGGGATGAATCAAGGTTGCTGGTGCAGCTTTTGCCATTTCACGAGCCGAGTCACGAATCATTTTGGGAGTCAAATCGGTGATGCTATATGCCCACTCTGGAGTAAATTGTCGAACGTGTTCCTTTATTTCGTCAAAACCAGTGGTGTATTTGGCAACATATTCTGCATCGTATAAATCTTCAAAAATGATGACATTCATCCAAGCCAATAGCAACGCCATATCGGTCGCAGGACGAATTGGTAACCAATATTTTGATTTACTGGCAACTGTTGAAAGACGTGGATCAACGGTAATAATGGTAACGCCTTTATCGATGGCTTCTGAAACTTCTTGCACTTGTGTATTGTGCATATTTTCGCCGATATGGGAACCTATAAAAACCAAACATTTGGAATCCCGCATATCGGTAGATTCTGGAGAGCCGCAACTTTCTCCAAAAGTCAATTTCAATCCTTCGTCACGAGGGCCACGACATTGGGCAAAAGCGGGTTCGGCAACAGTATCAGAACCGTAAGCACTAAAAAGGTGTTCTAAATGACTGCCAATTGCTCCGTGTTTTAGCAATGCAAAACTCTCGGCTCCATATTTGTTTTTGATATCTGTCATTTTGCTCGCCACCAAGGAAATAGCTTCTTCCCAAGAGGCTTCACGAAATACTGATTTTTCTCCTTTTTTTGATACTCTAATTAGTGGTGTTTTAAGTCGGTCGTCATCGAAATGCATTCCTAAACCGCCAGTTCCTCTGGTACATAATCGCCCTTTGCTGTGCGTATCGATGTCGTTGCCAATAATTTTCTTAATCGTTCCCTTTTCGTCAACATAAGTCCAGCCAGCGCATTTCCAAAAGCAAACATCACAATAGGTAGGAAATCGTTTTAAATCGGGGCGGTCATAATTGAAATCTTCTTTATTTCCACCAAAAACATCAACTGAATAAAGCGAACCTGCAACGGCTGCTGCTCCTGCTCCCCACATTGAAATTTTTATAAAATCCCTTCTTGATGAATTCATAATTTATTATTTGATTTATTGTTGCCAAAGCCTATTTTCTTTATCAATAGACAACTCAAATTAACTTTGTTTTACTGCTTTTAGGAGTAACAAATGTTTCACAAAAAGGCATTTATAAAAATAAATTCCGCTAATTCGCTCTTATCTGTACACCTAGTTTTTTGTAAATTATTCTCTAAAAAAAGCTATTTACCTTGTAGAAACCTCTTTTTATATTCTAAATTAAAATTCTATAGTTTTGCTTGTTTTTTATTAAACTTATAAGAAATTCCGAACATTACCAAGTCGGTTGTCATATCATAAGCTACATTTGATGCTGGTATGGCTCCATAAGGATTTGAAGGCGAAGCCATCATTGGATTAAGTATCTGTCCAAAAGTTTTTCCATCACTTACTCCGTGGTGATATACTGCGTCTAAAGAAATGTTTTTGCTTGCATTATAACTTAAACCAAATTGAAAAGCATTTGCTATAATTGCGGTTGCTGGAATATTAAAAAATGCAACATCATAGTCAATAGGATTTGAGCTATAAGTATAACCAAATCTCAAAGGAAGTTTTTCAATTCCTTTATATTGAATACCTGCTGACAAAATGGAAACATTATCCCAACCAAAACCTTTTACAGAAGCCGTTGGAGTCCATCCTGTTTCTGAAAAACCATTCGTATTTTTATAATCTACCATTCTATAATCTAATGCAATATCAAAATCACTTTTTGAATATCCCAATCCAAATGAAAGAATGGCTGGATAATCCATATCGAATATATTAGTTCCTGTAGAATTGTCTAAATAAGTGTTTTCGAATTCTAAGTCGCTTAAATTTTGAGTGGTTTTATAAGAAACCCCAGCTTTAAATCCTTTTTTAGAATCGAAAAACAAACCAAATTGCGCGCCAAAACCAGTAGTTGAAGCTTTGTTAGTAGATGGGTAACCCGCTGCTGATGGATTTGCAGTTGGGTTTGGCATTAATTCCAACGTTCCATAATTGAACGTAGGTTCAACACCAATAGATAGTTTATCTGTTATTTCATAAGCCCACGTTAATCCTACTTGCAACAACATATAATCTGATTCTACACGACCAAAACCACCCGCTTGTTGCGGATAATTTACAGGATTTGAATTTAATG
>DMHA01000376.1:0-4687 GCA_003449615.1 Flavobacterium sp. | reverse complement strand
TTCCTTCTTTACCCCAAACCATAGCTAGAGCAGGCATTGGAGAAACACCTCTGTCATCTTTAGTAAAACCAGAAACAGCTGGAGAACCTGGACCCATCATTCCTGCTGGTAAGCTAGAACTCAATTCAGGTGAAGAATAAAATAACCCAATGTCGAACTTAATTATTTTGTCATTAAAAGCTGAAATTGATGCCGGATTCCATTGCAAAGCTCCCGAAATATCTAGAGGTTGCGCTGTAGAAGCACCTCCCATAGACATATTAAAAGCTCCAACTCCTTGCATGATATGACCTGCTTGTGCAAAAGCAAAAGTCGAAAAAAGTGCCAAACCAAATTGTAAAATAAATTTTTTCATGATTAAAACTATTGATTATTAAATTAGTTTTTCTAAAAATGGTCCTATTCTTAATTCAGAATAAAACCTTTAGAATTTATGAGTTAAAACTAAGAATACTTTACTGACTATAAAATGATAAATATCATACATCAAGAATATTCCAAAAAATAACCCCCGACAAATTTAGGAATCTGTCGGGGGTTGTTGATGTACATTCGATTGATTTACATATAACTCAAAATCTCCTTTTTGTAAGCATCGTATTCGCCTTGCAAAATTAATCCGTTATCGAGGAGCTTTTTGTAGTTTTGAAGCTTGGCAAAAAGTTCGTCTTGAGTCAATTCGTTTAGCAATTTCTCGGTTGAAGTGGATGTATTTCCTTCAATTGTCTCTGCATAATTAGAAACAGTAGGCATAATTTCGGCATAATTGATGACTTCTTCTGTTTCAACTTCTTCAATTTCTTCAGGAATAAATTCTGGAATTTTAGTTTCTTCTTCAGAAACCATTGGATTTGCTTTTGGATTTCTCAACAAATCCAATTGTTCTTTGGCATAAGTAGAAATTTTTCTGGCTTGAATTTTTGGAATATAATCAATAGAAACCTGAATTTGTGTTTTGGTCGAAAATGAAAATTCGGAACCCAAAATATTTTCTTTCATAAAAGTACCTTCAATTTCGTCCCAAGTAAAATCAGTAAAATTCATGGATAGCCCCATATTTTTTGGCTGGCAAATAATGATTCTTTTATTGGTAACCACTATGCTATCTGGAAAAACCGTGATGGCGGGTTTTTTTTGAACGGCGATATATCCTATTTCTTCGTTTTTCATCAATAAATCATTCAGTTTTGAAGTGATTTTTTCGATGGCTTTTGGATCTTGTTCTTCGTTTAGAAATTTTTTAAGATTATCAATCATAATATTTTTTTTAAGTGTACTCAAATCGCTTACAAAAATAAGACCTAATTTTTTACTTCTCGATACAATTTAAAAAAAAATAAAATCACTCGAAATTACATTCAAGGATTTCGCTTTGGATTTTTTTTGTCAAACTTTTGAAAACTAAATTATAGGAATCATCAATCAATTTTTTGATGAATATATCAGGAACATCAAGGTTAATTGCAACAGTATTCCAGTGAATTTTGCTCATGTGATATGCTGGCTGAATGTCATTATATTGGGCTCTTAATTCTTGTGCATCATCAGGATTACACTTCAAATTGACCGATGGCTCGCCTTTTTCCCATTGAATTAAAGAGGAAAGCGCAAACATTTTTCCGCCCACTTTAAAAACCAAAGTATCTTGATCGAATGGAAAATGTTCGGTTACTCCTTTTTTTGAGAGGCAATATTCATAGTAAGTTTCTAGATTCATAATTACTTTATTTCAAATTTATCATAAACAAATCACTCGCAATTCCGTCTGTTAAAAATTTTCCTTTTGGGGTTGGTTTCAAAATCTTGTTTTCAATGAAAAGCAATTCATCATTTAAAAATTTTTGGGATTGTTTTTGCAAATAATCGAAATATTCGTTGCCAAATTCCTGTTCAATTCTACCCAAAGAAACGCCCCAAATGGTTCGTAAACCCGTCATTATATATTCGTTATAACGGTCGGTTTTGGATAAAATTTCAATTTCGTTGGACAATTTATTTTCCCCTAATGATTTTAAATAAATAGCATTATTCGAAACATTCCAACTCCTTGAAATTCCATCATAACTATGAGCCGAAGGACCAATTCCAAGGTATTTTTTTCCCAACCAATACCCAGAATTGTTATTAGAAAAATAATTTTCTTTCCCAAAATTAGACAATTCATAATGGATAAAACCATTTTTTTCAAGCATTTCGACTAAAATTTGAAAATGTGCTTCGGCAACTTCGTCTTTGGGTTTGGTAATTTTTCCAGTTTGGATGAGTTTGTTCAAAGCGGTTTTTGGCTCAACCGTCAAGGCATAACTCGAAATGTGTGGAATGCCAAAACCCAAAGCGATTTCGATATTTTGTTTCCACTTTTGGTCAGTCATACCCGGAATTCCGTATATCAAATCAAGGGAAATATTGTCAAAATATTTTGTCGCCAGTTCCAAACATTTTTTGGCTTCTGCCGAATTGTGAGCCCGATTCATTAGCTGCAAATCATCTTCAAAAAAAGACTGAATCCCAATGGACAAACGGTTGATTCCAATTTTTGAAAGTTCGATTAAATAGTCTTCCGACAAATCATCGGGATTGGCTTCGAGTGTGATTTCGGGATTTTCTGAAACTTTGTAGTTTTTGCGTACTAAATCAATCAAATATCGTATATCGTATATCGTCAATACTGATGGCGTTCCCCCGCCAAAATAAATGGTTTCGACGACTTCATTTACAAACTCATTTTTTCGTATCTGAATTTCTTTGGCCAAAGCCAAAACCATATCAGCTGCCTTTTTCATTGAAGTCGAAAAATGAAAGTCGCAATAGTGACACGCTTGCTTGCAAAAAGGAATATGAATGTAGATTCCGCTCATAAATTAGTAGTCCATCTTGAGGAGATGTTTGGTTTAATAATCAGTTGTAAAGAAAGTTAATTTTTTAAGATAAATAAATAAGTTTCCAAAAATCATAAACGGCATACCAAAATCTGGAGGGAATTTTCTATTTTTACCTTTATAAAATTTTCTATGCTTTCAACCTTTGAAAGATATTTCATTTTTTAACAATGTTGTTGTAAAATATGATATTGGGTTAAACACAAAATTGAAAATACTTTTTTTACTGAATGTTCTTTAGATTTTATAATTGGAACAGATAGAAATTTGCTAAAGACAAATTAAACTTTATAATTTTGTAACTTTGTTAAAATGAAAATTTTATGCCAGTAATAAGCTTATTCTACGGATTAATTATTTCAATGTACTATTTGGATAATAAACAACATAATTTACCTCATATCCATGTAAAATATAACGAATTTGAAGCTGTATTTTCAATTCCTGACGGAGAATTATTAGACGGAAAGCTTCCACTAAATAAAATAAAACTAGTAAAAGCTTGGATTGAAATTCGTCAAGAAGACTTAATGGCTGATTGGAGTTTAGCCATAAAAGGAGAGCCCATTTTTAAAATTGAACCTTTAAGATAATTGAAATGTTTCCAAAAATTATAACTGCTATACCAAAACGCGATTACATATTAGAGCTAGAATTTGATAATAAAATATGGAAAGAATTCTCTGTTAAGCCATATCTTAATTATCCTGTATTTCAACCTTTGAAAGATATTTCATTTTTTAACAATGTTGTTGTAAAATATGATACTGTAGTTTGGGGAAAAGAAGAAATTATAGATTTTGACCCTTTTACACTGTGGACTGAAAGTATTGAAATATCAAAAAATAGTTTAGCAAGTTGAATTTATTTTTGTGATGTTTAAAAGCTTTTCTATGGATATTCCGTTTGGAATTGAAATAAAAACAAGCAATTTGGACAATAATCTTTATATATTTGCCCAAACACAATTGGATGAATCTATTTTCGCTTTCTCAAAAATCAATAAAAACTATTAAATCCATTACCAATAGCCAATATTTGGATGTTATTGGGTTGGTTATTGTTATCTCGGCTTCCTTTGTTTTGGAATACCAAAAAACAGTTTTCAATTTTACATTTCAACATCAGCAATACGTTTTTTATTTGGGATACATTTCTATTTTGAATACTGGTTTTTCGATGATGGGGAATCGATTGGTTACCAAAAAAAATAATATTGGGAATTTCATTACTACTTGCAATACTTTTCTGAGTGGTTCTATTGATTATTTACTTGGAAATGCTGGAGCAATTCTTACTTATCCTGTTTCATTTATTGGAAATTATCTAGTTTTCAAAGCTTGGAAGAAAAGTAAAATACTACGATCTGTCGATTTTATATTTTACCGAAATATATTTTTAGGTTTTTTCTTTTCTTTGGTCTTAAATTATATTGCTTTCAAATATTTATCCGAAAAAGCTATTGATTGGAAATTGTTTTTTGCCATAACTATTCCGGCAGGAATCACTTTTGGCGGAACTTTCAACACTGCAAGAATGTATCCTGACAATTGGTTGATGTGGCAATTTTACAACTTAACAAAAGCCATTCAGAGCCTAATGTTAATGAATATTGCCAATCTTGCCAAATATACTTTCTATTTTTTCAATGCAATTATTGGTTATATTACTTGGAGAGACGACAAGAAAAAAGGAAGTGTTTAGTCATTTCAGCAAACCATTTTACACAAAAAAGCCAATTTCATTTTGATTTGAAATTGGCTTTCGCATTTGAAATCTATTAAAATAAAATTTATAGGTATAGGCGT
>DMHA01000249.1:8846-9112 GCA_003449615.1 Flavobacterium sp. | reverse complement strand
TTACTGCAAACAGTAGTTTCTCAAGATGTAACTCGACAAAATTTTTCACTCATTCCAGATTTAATAAAATATGAAGGAACATATACTGATGAAATGTTACGAAAAAAGTGGGATATAAATGAGGAAGAATGGGAATACATTGATTCTAAAATTAAAGCAACCGAATTAATGGGAAATAGAAAAAACGAAGACAATGAGTAAGGAACAAATTGCATTTATAGATAGTAGGGTTTGTCCGATGGTTTTGGAAAAAGAGTAGTACATTT
>DMHA01000249.1:0-8669 GCA_003449615.1 Flavobacterium sp. | reverse complement strand
GGGAAATCTACCTTGTTTGAGGTGTTTGGTTTTTTGAGTGATGCATTGAAAAGCAATGTTAAAACAGCTTTAAACAAACGAGGTGGTTATAAAGAAGTGTATTCCCGGAATGGTGTTGGCGATATAGAAATAGAAATAAAATTTAGAAACCCTGAAATCGACAAGAAAAAGCAACCCTTAATTACTTATGAACTTTCAGTAGGCATTGGCGAAAATAACTTACCTGTTGTTACTAAAGAAATATTGAGTTATCGCAGAGGAAACACAGGCAGACCCTATCGTTTTCTTGAATTTACTTATGGAAAAGGCAATGCTATTGTAAACGAAAGTGAATTTGAAAGTGCCAAACAAGAGTTTAAAGAACAAAGAGAAGAACAAACACTTGACAGCCCTGATATTTTGGCAATTAAAGGTTTGGGACAATTTCAAAAATTTAATGCCATAAGTTCATTTAGAAGACTACTAGAAAACTGGTATGTATCAAATTTTCAAATACAAGCTGCGCAAAATATAGAGGATACAGGTTTAAGTGAGCATTTATCAACCTCTGGCGACAACTTGGCACAAGTAACCAAATATATTTATGAAAATTATCCAGAAACTTTTCAGAAAATTTTAGATAAGATGAAAGAACGTGTGCCTGGTATAGATAAAGTAGAAGCAACAGAAACTATTGATGGTAGAATTGTACTTCAATTTAGTGATGGAAGTTTCAAAGATCCATTTATTTCAAGATTTGTTTCAGACGGCACAATAAAAATGTTTGCTTATTTAGTTTTACTTAATGATCCAAAGCCACATCCATTATTGTGTATTGAAGAACCCGAAAATTATTTGCATCCTGAACTTTTAATTGAATTAGCAGAAGAATTTAGAGATTATGCAAATCGCGGAGGACAAGTTTTTATTTCATCGCACTCACCAGATTTTGTAAACGCATTAGAAGTACAAGAACTTTTTTGGTTAAAAAAGGAAAACGGTTTTACAAATATTAAAAGAGCATCGGATGATAATGTAATAGCCAATTTATTTAATGAAGGAGATAAGCTTGGATACCTTTGGAAGCAAGGATATTTTACAGGAAGCGGTCCTAAAAACTAATAATATGGCGAGAATTGAGATATTAGTTGAAGAACCATCAATGAAAGAATTTTTAACAATTTTATTACCAAAGGTTATTGAAAAACCATGGGAGTTGAACACAAATTATTTCATCAGAAGTTTTGAAGGTAAAAATGATTTACAAAAAAATATACCTTCAAAAGTAAAATATTTAAGTAACTGGAATCATGAACCTGTTGGCGTAGTTATTATGCAAGACCAAGATAGTTCTGATTGTAAAATTCTAAAGCAAAAACTGTTGGATATTTGTAGTCAAAATGGGAATTGCCCAAAATTAGTAAGGATAATTTGCAAGGAACTTGAATCGTGGTATATAGGTGATTTTGATGCTGTAAATAAGGCATATCCTAAATTTAATCATCAAAATTTCATGAAAAAAGCTAAATATAGGAACCCTGACATTTGTAACGCTAGTTATGAAATTAAGAGAATTATACCCGAATTTCAAAAAGTTGGAGGAGCAAAAAAAATTGCGCCATTTATTGACATCCAAAAAAACAAATCTGAGAGTTTTCAGCAAACAATTTCTGGATTAGTGCGTTTTTTTGATGCAATAAAAAACTAATTTCTTATTTGCAAAGCAAATCCAAAAACAACATAAGCTATTGAATTTAAAGGGTTTTTTATTTGCAAAGTAAATCCAAAGTAACAAAATGAGTAAAAACTATTTCCCAGAAAAAAGCATTCCAAAAGTATATTGCTATACCGATACTCGTTTTGCCAATTGTATAAAAGTTGGTTATACAACCAAAAGCGCCAAAGAGCGAGTTGCAGAACAATATCCCGTAAAATTGCCTAATATGAGTTACGAAATCATATTGGAAGATTTGGCAGTACGTGATGATGGTTCTCTATTTACAGACAAAGACATTCACAAATTATTGAATGTAAAAAAAGTAAAACACATCAACGGAGAATGGTTTGAATGTTCATTAAAAGATGTGAAAGCGTGTATTCTTGAAATAAAAACTGGCGTAGTAAACGAAGATAAACGCACACTCGATTTTGGTTTGCGACCAGAACAAACGGATGCAATAATTAAAACGGAAACCTATTTTAATAGTTTCAGAAAAGATGCTTCGACAGGCTCAGCACAAAAAGAGCATATTCCACATTTTTTGTGGAACGCCAAAATGCGTTTTGGTAAAACTTTCACAACCTATCAATTAGCAAAAAAAATGGGTTGGAAGAAGATATTAGTTTTAACTTTTAAACCCGCGGTGCAAAGTGCTTGGAAAGAAGATTTAGAATCGCATATTGATTTTCAAGGTTGGCAATTTGTTTCTAACAAAGAGGACGATTTGTCTTATGAAAACATTGACACCAAAAAACCTTTTGTATTCTTTGGTTCCTTTCAAGACTTGTTAGGTAAAAATTCAGCAGGTGGAATTAAATCAAAAAACGAATGGGTTCATACAACCAATTGGGATTGTGTTGCTTTTGATGAATATCATTATGGTGCTTGGAGAGAAAACGCCAAAGAACTTTTTGAGGCAGAAAGTCCCAAAGAACAACAATTTGGCGAAGGTGTTGGAATCGAATATTTTGATGAAAGTAGTATGCCAATTACAACAAACCACTATTTATATTTATCAGGAACCCCATTTAGAGCCATTTCTTCAGGAGAATTCATAGAAGAACAGATTTTTAACTGGACTTATTCTGACGAACAACGAGCCAAAACAGAATGGCAAGGCGATAAAAACCCTTATTTATCATTGCCTAGAATGGTGATGCTAACCTATCAAATGCCAGACGCTATTATTGAAGTAGCTAAGAAAGGAGAATTTGATGAGTTTGATTTGAATGTTTTCTTTGCTGCTGAAGGTGAAGGACTAAACGCAAAATACAAGTACGAAAACGAAGTTCAAAAATGGTTAGATTTAATAAGAGGAAATCTAGCAGAAACAACTATTGATAATTTGAAAATGGGTGCAAAAAAGCCACCAATGCCATTTTCGGATACTCGGCTATTGAATGTTTTGCAACATACCTTTTGGTTTTTGCCTACAGTTGCTTCTTGTCACGCAATGAAGAATTTAATTGACCAAAAACAAAACAAATTTTACCACGATTACGAAGTTATTGTTGCCGCAGGAACAAGCGCAGGAATTGGAGTTGATGCACTAAAACCTGTTGAAAAGGCATTGGCAAACCCATTAGAAACAAAAACAATAACATTGTCTTGCGGTAAGTTAACGACAGGAGTTTCTGTAAAACCTTGGACAGGAATTTTTATGTTGCGAAATTCATCAAGTCCAGAAACCTATTTTCAAGCAGCATTTCGGGTTCAAACGCCTTGGACAATAAAAAATCCTGATAAAAATGCACCAAACCGTGAAGAAATTGTAAAACACGAATGTTATGTTTTTGATTTTGCACCTGACAGAGCGTTAAGACAAATTGCGGATTATAGTTGTCGATTAAACGTAGGTGAGAGTAATCCCGAAACGAAAGTAGAAGAATTTATCAACTTCCTGCCAGTTTTGGCTTATGACGGTAGTTCGATGAAAGAAATTGATGCAGCTGGAATATTGGATATTGCAATGAGCGGAACAACTGCCACATTATTAGCAAGAAGATGGGAAAGTGCATTATTGGTAAACGTTGATAATTTTACTTTGCAACGATTGATGGATAATAAGGAAGCGATGGAAGCGCTAAGTAACATTGAAGGCTTTAGAAATCTAAATCAAGACATCGAAACTATTATCAACAAATCGGAATCGATCAAAAAGGCAAAATCCGAAGCGAACGAAAAAGAATTAACTCCAAAAGAGAAGAAAGAGTTGTCCGATGAAGAAAAAGAATATAAAAGTATCAGAAAGCAAATTCAAGAAAAGCTGATAAAATTTGCCACGAGAATTCCAGTTTTTATGTATTTGACTGATTATAGAGAACGAAGTTTAAAAGATGTCATCACGCAACTTGAGCCTGCTTTGTTCAAAAAAGTAACGGGATTAAATGTAAAAGATTTTGAATTATTGACAAGTCTTGGCGTTTTCAATAGTGCCTTAATGAATGATGCCGTTTATAAATTTAAAAGATATGAAGATGCTAGTTTATCGTATTCGGGAATAAACAAACATCCAGAAGATAAGATAGGTCTTTATGATACCGTTATTAGTGTTGACGAATTTAAACAAGAATTTGAGAATGTAAATTAGGTAATTAAAGATGTTATTATTGCCCAAATCCTAATCATTAATCATTGCTTTTAATTGACTTTTCAAGAAATTTGAAAGGAAATTTCTGCTACACCTACAAGGTCAAAAAAAAGACCTTGCAGGATGTGAAGTTTTGGAAAATAAAAAATATGCCCCGAGCCGATGGCTGCAACCCATCAAGATGGTAACCTAATCTCTTTTAGGATTGTTTTTCTTTTCTCTTTTTTCAGCTGCCTTTTCCTTAGCGGTTTTTAACGGTTCTTTTTTTACGTTTTTCTTTGCGTCTTGACTTTTTGCCATGATATTTGATTTTTTAGAGTATAAATTTCTATGATTAATTAATTTGTTGAGTAAATTTAAAAAATATTTTTGAAATGGAGTAAAAGCTTTGTTGTTTTTTTAAAAGATTCATTTCAATAGGGAATTGTGCTTTAGACTTTAATTAAAATGGATTCCATTAGTTGCAACTACTAATAAATTAAATACTTTTGCCCAAAAAGGATTTTATGTACAAAAAATCAATATTACTGATTGTAATCTTTGTAATTCTTCTGGTTGTTTTTAGAGTATTCATTGTAAATAGTTGCACTTCAAAATACGTTGAATATTCAGAAATTCAATCACAATCAGTAGCTTACGTAGGCGATCAATCTTGCAAAAAATGTCATTCCACCGAATATGGAGAATGGAAACAATCGCATCATTATATGTCGATGTTGCCACCCAATGATTCTACAGTTAAAGGAGATTTTAATAATATCACTTTTACCGCCGATGGTGTAAGCAGCCGTTTTTATAAAAAAGGTAAAAAATTCTACATTTACACCGAAGGTGACGATGGCAAAAATCATGAATTTGAAGTGAAATATATTTTCGGTTTTACTCCGCTTCAACAATATTTAGTTCAATTTCCTGAAGGTCGTTTGCAAGTGCCTAGACTAAGTTGGGATGTGAATAAGAAAAAATGGTTCAACCAATATGCAGGTCAAAAAATACCATCCCACGACTGGTTGCATTGGACAGGAAATGCCCAAAATTGGAACACCATGTGTGCCACTTGTCATTCTACAAATCTTCGCAAGAATTATGATGTTAAAACCGATACTTACAAGACAAGTTATGCTGTCATTAACGTAAGTTGTGAAAGTTGCCACGGAGCTGGAAAACAGCACATTGATTTTATTAATGGCGACTATAAATCTGGCGAAAGAGTAGTAGGAAGTTTTATGAAATTAGCCAAAAAATCCAAACAAATTGAAGAATTAAATACTTGTGCTCCGTGTCACGCTCGTATTTCCGAAATTAATGGTTCGCATATTGAAAGTAAGGAAATTTTGGACAATTATATTCCTCAAATTCCAGATACTGAATTTTATCACGCTGACGGTCAAGTAGATGACGAGGATTACATTTACACCTCTTTTTTGCAAAGTCGAATGTATCACAAAGGAGTAACTTGCAGTACATGCCACAATCCACATTCGGTAAAGCTCAAACGCATTGGCAATCAAACCTGTACACTTTGTCATATTCCAACCAAATATGATGTACCCTCTCATACTTTTCACAAAAAAGGGACACCAGCAGCAGAATGTAAAAACTGTCACATGCCCGGAAAATTGTATATGGGAAATGATTTGCGTCACGACCACAGTTTTAGAGTGCCACGACCAGATTTATCGGTTAAATATGGAACACCAAATGCTTGTAGTAATTGTCATAAAGACAAATCTGAGAAGGTTTTGGCCGAGGCCATTATCAAATGGTATGGTCCAAAACGGGTGTATCATTTTGCAGAAGATTTGATTCCCGGAAGTAGAATTGATGCAGAAAGTGAAAAACATTTGACAAATCTAATTGACAATAAATTTGTTCCCAAAATCATCAAAGCAACGGCTACTTTTTATTTGGGTTCTATTCCAACTCAAAGCAGTTTGAATGTCATTTTAGCAAGATTAGCGAGTAACGATTCCCAAAACAGGTATCGAGCATTACGGAGTTTAGCCTCATTTCCATCAGAAAATTGGATAGAAGCTGTTGGCCCATTATTGTCGGACAAAGTGAGAGCTGTTAGAATTGCAGCAGCAGATTTGTATATTTCAATTCCTTCCAATCAAATTCCTTCAAACTACTCCAAAGCTTTTGCTTTGGCGCAAATCGAATTGGAAAAATCATTGCGGTATCAAACTGATTTTTCGACTGGAAATGTGATGTTAGCGGATTATTATTTAAAGCTGAAAGACTATCCAAATGCCGAAAAATTTTATTTGCGTGGGTTGAAAAAAGACAGCAATATGAACTATGCTTGGTTGAATTTATCTGCTACTTATAATTCACAAGGGAAAAATAGTCAAGCTTTGCAAGCCTTAGAATCAGCCTTGAAAAATGATACTAAAAACGAGCGAATTTATTATAATTTGGCTTTGCTATATAATGAAATGAACAATAATTTAGCAGCTGAAAAAGCTTTTGCGAAAGCAGTTGAATTGAAATCGACAAATTCTAGAGTCTATTACAACTATGGATTATTGTTGAATCAGAGCAAAAAAATTGTAGCAGCCGAAAAAGTATTGTTGAAAGGAATACAAATTAATCCTGCAAATCCTGAACTCTATTATGCGCTTACCTTTGTTTACATTCAATCAAATAACAAAACAAAAGCATTTCAAACTGCCCTAAAATTGAAAAAATTAGACCCTAATAATCCCAATTATCAACCAATTTTTAGTAGCCTTGGTTTATGATTTTTAATGCAACAGCAGTCTTATTCAAATTTTTGTTTGGTTTGAACGTTTATAGTTTCAAGAATCCAATAGTTAAGTGTTGAATATTGTCTTCACTTATGTAAATTTGTAATATGAATAAAAGACGCTTATTAGATATTGGCTTTTTGCTATTTTTTATTTTTCAATATAGTGTTAAAGCACAAAACATAGATAATTCCGAAACCAAATGTCCCTCAAAATCGCTACCTGAACTTTTCAAAAAGAAAGATTCAGTTTTGGTATTAAAGCCTAGTAAAAATAATTTTTTTCTGATTATACCCATAATTGGTTCACAACCAGCAACTGGATTTTCTTATGGTTTTGTTACTCAATATACTTTCAAAGGGAAAAAAGAAGGTGATAAATATTCATCCATTAATCTGGGCGCCACTTTTACTGAAAAAAAACAATTGCTAATTAATTTCAAGAATAGTGTAATGCTCAATAACAATAAAATGTTTTTGAGTGGTGACTGGCGTTTTTATATTTTTTCACAGCCCAATTACGGGCTAGGAACAGATATTATTCCACCAAAATATAGAGAAGAAGATTTCGATTTGAATGATTTAAAAGAAGAGATGGATTACAATTATTTAAAGTTTCATCAAACTATTTCTTGGGAAATCAAAAATAATTATTATGTGGGAGCTGGAGTTCATTTAGATTGGTACACAACGATAACCGACAATAATCTTGACATTACCAATGGACAATTTACCAATCATTATAATTATAGCAAAAAGTATGGTTACAACGAAAATGAATATTTTGTGAACGGTTTGAGTCTTAATTTGTTATACGATTCTCGAGACAATCAAATCAATACCAACCAAGGAATGTTTGCGAATATCAATTATAGATTCAACCCCTCGGTAGATAGAAATCAGAATGCGAGCAATGTACTTTTTATGGAATATCGTTATTTTTTGCCTTTAAGTAAATACAACTATCAACACGTTTTTAGTGTTTGGGCAACAGGGCAATTTGTAACATCGGGAACGGTTCCTTACCTGAATTTACCTTCAATTGGTTGGGATCAACGAAGTAGAAGCGGAAAAGGTTATACTCAAGGATTGTTTCGCGGTCAAAAAATGGTCTATTTTGAATCGGAATACCGTTTTCCAATCAGTTGTAATCAGCTCATTAGCGGAACTTTATTTGCAAATTTTACTTCCGCCAGTGATACAGATCGTCAAATTCGTCTTTTTCAATATGTTCAACCAGCAGTGGGTGTTGGTTTGCGCATTTTGATTGACAAAGCCACTCGAACTAATCTAGTATTGAATTATGCTTGGGGTCGCCATTCAAAAGCATTTTACCTCAATGCGGGAGAGTCTTTTTAAAAAATAACACCAATCCTTTCAAATTGGAGTTATGAATTTTAAAAATTAATTATTCTTCGTCACCATCATAATCATCTTCATTTGATGAATTGTCATTATCCTCAACCTCATCCTCATCCTCATCAGTGTCATCTCCTTTGTCATCTAGTGGATCTTTGTATTCATCAACATCGTCATCATCAGTGGTTTCATCATCATCGTCCAGATTGATTTCGTCATCTATAGGCTCAATCTCTGCTGCTATTTCATCATCTTCATCATAATTTTCAATT
>DMHA01000073.1:451-9883 GCA_003449615.1 Flavobacterium sp. | reverse complement strand
GTTTTGGATTCGGATATTTATGGACCTTCTATGCCAATAATGTTTGATGTAGCCAATGCTAAACCACTTTCGGTTGAAGTGGAAGGCAAATCAAAAATGAAACCCATCGAAAATTACGGGGTAAAAATACTTTCGATAGGATTTTTCACACCGCCAAGTCAAGCTATTATTTGGCGTGGGCCAATGGCTTCTAAGGCATTAAACCAAATGATTTTTGATGCAGATTGGGGCGATTTAGATTTTCTGCTTATCGATTTACCCCCAGGAACCGGCGATATTCACCTTTCGATAGTTCAAGCTTTGCCTATAACTGGTGTTGTTGTGGTCAGCACACCTCAAGCAGTAGCGCTTGCCGATGCCAGAAAAGGAGTTTCTATGTTTGTATCCGAGGCAATCAATGTTCCCGTACTCGGAATTATCGAAAATATGGCTTATTTTACACCAGAGGAATTGCCTAACAATAAATATTATATCTTTGGAAAAGAAGGGGCAAAAAACCTTGCCGAAGAATTGAAAGTTCCTTTCTTAGGAGAAGTTCCTATTGTACAATCCATTCGCGAAGCAGGAGATTATGGTCGTCCAGCCGCTATGCAAACTGGCTCAATCATCGAAACTGTTTTTGAAGAAATTACCAGAAATGTAGTGCAAGAAGTAGTCAGTAGAAATGAAAATTTACCGGCCACCGAAGCCGTTAAAATTACGACCATGGCAGGATGTGCAGCAGTTAAAAAATAATCCAAAAACTCGTTTTTCGGGTGTTTAATATCACAAAAATGACTATAGAAGAATTAACTACAAATGTTCAAAATGCACTCGAAGAAATCAGACCTTTTTTAAATTCTGATGGTGGCGACATTGAACTAGTTTCTATTGAAGATGGCAAACACGTAGTGGTTCGCTTGCAAGGAGCTTGCACGAGTTGTAGTGTAAACCAAATGACACTGAGAGCTGGAGTAGAAACTACGATTAAGAAATTTGCTCCACAAATTGAAACGGTGGTTAATGTTGCTTGATGAAGAATAGAGAATAGAGAATAAAGAATAGAGAATAAAGAATATAGTTGACTTGATACTATTATTTCAAATAGTGCTGAAAGTTTGATATTTTATACCAATAACATTTGTAAAATAGTCCAATAGTTTATGGTATAATGCCGATATAGTATGAAAATAGTCCATTTTTCTTGGACTATATTGAATACATAATCGGTATTACAACTCGTTCGAGTAATTCATTCGATTAAAAATATAAAGATCTCTTAAAAATGTTTTTATTCTGTAAATTAGCATCATGCATGATTTTAAAATGGATAGAACCGCAGTTTCTAAATCTTCATTTGAAGAGGCAGATGATCATGTAACCTTTTATAAAAATAAAACATCTTTAGAAAGATTGAATTATGCCTGTGATATTATTAATTCGATTTTCAATTCAAGTCCTGAACAAAAAGTAGATAGAACAGTTATATTATCAAGAAAACATGCCGAATTTATTCAACCTTGATTTTTTAGATAAATACAAGGTAATTTATTTGTTAGGTGCAAAAAACGACAACCATTAACAGACCGACAAAACATAGCAAGAAAGTATGGTATTAAGTTGGAACGAAATAAAAGACCGAGCATTAAATTTCTCAAAAGAATGGGCTGACACTTCAAACGAAGAAGCAGACGCCAAACCATTTTTAGTAGAGTTTTTTAATGTATTTGGCATTAGCAGTAAACGAGTTTCGACCTTTGAACACAGAGTAAAAAAACTAGACGACAAAGATGGTTACATTGACTTGCTTTGGAAAGGGACGATATTAATTGAAATGAAAAGTCGGGGCAAAAACCTTGACAAAGCCTACCAACAAGCCAAAGACTACACCCACGGACTAAAACAACATGAATTACCGAAATACATTCTAGTTTCCGACTTTGAAAATTTTAGACTTTACGACCTTGAAGAAGATAAAACCGTAGATTTTAAACTCAATGCTCTAGTAAATAATGTTCAACATTTCGGATATATTTTAGGTTATCAAAAAAAGGTTTACAAAGAACAAGACCCTGCAAACATTAAAGCAGCGGAGTTAATGGGTAAACTTCACGACAGACTTGAAGAAATTGGATATACCGGACACTCATTAGAAGTTTACTTGGTTCGTATTTTATTTTTATTGTTTGCCGAAGACACAACAATTTTCAATAAACAACAATTTCAGGAATATTTAGAACAGCGTACAGCCGAAGACGGAAGCGACCTTGCTTCAAAATTGCAAGAATTATTTCAAGTTTTAAACACAGCAAAAGAAAATCGTTTTAAAAATCTTGACGAGCAACTTGCCGACTTTCCTTATATTAACGGAAAACTTTTTGAAGAGAACTTGCCTACTGCAAGTTTCGACTCTAAAATGCGTCAAGCTTTGCTTGATTGCTGCTACATTGATTGGAGCAAAATATCGCCAGCCATTTTCGGTTCCATGTTTCAAAGCGTAATGAACCCTAAAGAACGTAGAAACTTAGGAGCACATTACACCAGCGAAACCAATATTTTAAAATTGATCAAACCGCTTTTCTTGGATGACCTTTGGGCAGAGTTTGAAAGAGTTAATCACGACCCAACAAAACTTACAAAGTTTCATAACAAAATATCAAGTTTGCGTTTCCTTGATCCTGCTTGTGGTTGCGGTAATTTTTTAATTATCACGTATAGAGAGTTAAGGTTACTCGAGTTTAAAGTTGTAATGACTTTACAAAAATTGAACAAAAGAATTCATCAAATGGATTTCTTGGATATTTCATTGTTTTTTAAAGTTAACGTAGATAAATTTTACGGAATTGAATATGAAGAGTTTCCATCAAGGATTGCAGAAGTGGCAATGTGGCTAATTGACCATCAAATGAATATGTATTGTAGTATAGAAACGGGAGAAAAACTACTTAGAATACCTTTGGTAAAATCAGCAAATATTACTCAGGGAGATGCTTTAAAAACAGAATGGAATAGCCTGTTAAACGAAGAAAACACCATTCATATCAATGCAAAAGATGCTGAAATAATCATCAACTCGATGGTTAAAGAACCTGAAGTTAAGTATGGAAAAATTAAACTACAAGTTGAACATTATAAAATAGTTAATGAATTTTCAGAGGTTAAACCCGATACAAAGTTTGATTACATCATAGGAAACCCGCCTTTTATTGGGTCAAAAATAATGAATCAATTTCAAAGAAATCAAATAGTTAAAGAACTTGATAATATTCAAGGTAGTGGAAATCTTGATTATGTAACAGGTTGGTACATAAAAGCGGCTAAATATATACAGAACACCAAAACAAAAGTAGCTTTTGTTTCCACAAATTCTATTGTTCAAGGCGAACAAACGGGCATTCTTTGGGGACAAATGCTCCATAAACACAATATAAAAATTCATTTTGCACACCGTACTTTTAAATGGAGCAACGAAGCCAAAGGAAATGCAGCTGTTTATTGTATAATCGTAGGTTTTGCCAACTACGACACTAATAATAAAAATATTTTTGAATATGATGACATTAAAGGAGAGGCACACGAAATTAAAGCAAAAAACATCAACCCATATTTAATTGATGCAAAAGATTTATTGATTAACAAAAGTTCTAATCCTATTTGCAATGTCCCAAAAATGAGTTTTGGAAATATGCCTTTAGATGGTGGACATTTATTATTATCGGATATTGAGAAAAATGAATTTCTTGAGAAAGAACCGAAAGCAGAGAAATTTATAATGCCTTTAATTTCAGCTTATGAATTCCTAAATGGTGAAAAACGTTGGTGTATTTGGCTTGTTGGAGCACAACCAAACGAATTAAAACAGTTCCCCGAAGTATTAAAACGAGTTGATTTAGTGAAGAAATTTAGATTAGCAAGTGTAGCACCTTCAACTCAAAAATTTGCTGAAACACCAGCATTATTTCGTGATAGAAACCAACCAGAAACTTTTATTGTTGTGCCAAGGGTTTCTTCTGAAAACAGAAAATATATACCGATGGGTTTTTTTGATAAAAACTCAATTGTTAGTGATACTTGTATGTCAATTCCTAATGGAAATTTATTTCATTTTGGAGTATTAATGTCTACAATGCACATGGCTTGGGTAAAATCTGTTTGCGGAAGATTAAAAAGTGATTTCAGATATTCAAAAGATATTGTTTACAATAACTATCCTTGGCCAGAAAATCCAACAGAAAAACAAATTGCTAAAATTGAAGAAAAATCACAAAAAGTTTTAGAAGTTCGTTCCAGTTTTCCAAAAAGCTCTTTGGCTGATTTATACTATCCGTTAACAATGCCACCAACACTAATAAAGGCTCACATTGAATTAGACAAAGCTGTAGATGCTGCTTACAAACCACAAGCATTTACAAGTGAAGCCAACAGAATGGAATTTTTGTTTGAACTTTACGAAAAATATACGGCAGACCTTTTTACAAAAGGGAAAACGAAGAAAATTAAAAAAAATAATTGAGGAAAACGAATAGCGAACCAAAAAAGCAAACCAAGTATATTTACACAAATTAACAAATAATGGAAAAGTTACCTTTATGACTTGAATCCGCCATATAAAATGCCAAAAGATATCACCATCAAAATAAAAGATCGAAAAGGTCAAACACACCAAGTAAAAGTGCCCACCGATATGGCATTAAATTTAATGCAAGTTGTGCGGGCTTATGAGTTGGAACCCATTGGAACAATAGGTTTGTGCGGCGGAATGGCGATGTGTCACACCTGTCAATGTTATGCCCTCAACGAGGTTAATTTACCCGAAAAACGAGAAACCGAATTAGCCACGCTATCAAGATTACCCAACATAAAAACCAACAGCCGTTTGAGTTGTCAAATCCCTGTTACTGCAGCTTTGGATGGTTTGGAAATAGAATTGGCGCCCTTGTTTTAGGTATTAATTAGCCTTAAAAAAGGCTCTTCAGAAATGAAAAAGCCTTATAGCTTAAATATGCCAATCAAGAATTGAATGTATAACTTTCTGATTTTTAAGTTAAAGACCTAACAGGTTTTAGAAACCTGTTAGGTCTGCTCCTCAAAATACTTTGTTTTATTTCAACCCATGATTACTTTACTATTTAAAAGCCGGAATCCCGGTAATATCCATTCCGGTAATCAATAAATGAATATCGTGAGTTCCCTCATAAGTGATGACCGATTCTAAATTCATGCTGTGACGCATAATCGAATATTCGCCTGAAATCCCCATTCCGCCCAGCATTTGTCGGGCTTCACGGGCAATAGTGATAGCCATATTTACATTATTTCTTTTCGCCATCGAGATTTGTGCTGTGGTGGCTTTTCCTTCGTTTCTTAAAACGCCCAATCGCCAAGTGAGCAATTGTGCTTTGGTGATTTCGGTAATCATTTCGGCCAATTTTTTTTGTTGCAATTGCATTCCAGCAATGGGTTTGCCAAACTGAATTCTTTCCTTGGCATAACGCAAAGCCGTGTCATAACAATCCATCGCAGCGCCAATCGCTCCCCAAGCAATGCCATAACGCGCAGAATCCAAGCAACCAAGTGGTGCACCAAGTCCTGATTTATTGGGCAATAAATTTTCTTTTGGCACTTTCACATTATCAAAAATCAATTCTCCAGTTGCCGATGCTCGAAGCGACCACTTATTATGCGTTTCGGGAGTGGTAAATCCTTGCATTCCTCGCTCGACAATCAATCCGTGAATTCTTCCTTCTTCATTTTTTGCCCAAACGATGGCAATATCGGCAAAAGGCGCATTCGAAATCCACATTTTGGCACCATTCAACAAATAATGGTCGCCCATATCTTTGAAATTGGTAATCATACTTCCCGGATCTGAACCGTAATTGGGTTCGGTCAAACCAAAGCATCCCATATATTCTCCCGAAGCCAGTTTGGGTAAATATTTCATCCGTTGTTCCTCGTTTCCGTATTTCCAAATTGGATACATTACCAACGACGATTGAACCGAAGCAGTAGAGCGAACGCCCGAATCGCCTCTTTCGATTTCCTGCATAATCAAGCCATACGAAATATGATCCAAACCCGCGCCGCCATATTCCTCGGGAATATAAGGGCCAAATGCGCCAATATCCGCCAAACCTTTGATGATTTGTTTCGGAAATTCAGCACGTTGCGCATAGTCTTCTATGATGGGCGAAACTTCACGTTTTACCCATTCGCGTGCCGAATCACGAACCAATTTGTGTTCGTCTGTCAATAAATCGTCAAGGTGGTAATAATCTGGAGCTTGAAATAAATCTGGTTTCATAATTCGAAAGTTTATGTCACAAATCTACACAAAGAAATATAACAAAACAAAGACGAAAAGTTATAATTAATAAAAATGTCTAGGATTTGAAGATTTGATTTTCAATTCAAAATTTAAAAAAACACCTTCTTGTGCACGACAAATTGCATTTATAAAAACTTTTACCTCAAGTCCCAACGGTTGAAACCGTTGGTAATGTTCTTTGACAAGGTTTTATTCTTCAACATTACTCAGGGTTTCAATTAGGGTTGTGTCTTTTTTTGATAAATGCAACTTGTCGTAAACCAACACCTTCTTTACCTCTCAATTTAAAAGCGAATTATAGATATTATGTCAAAATTTTAAAGGCTTAAAAATAACGTTTGCTTTTAAAAAAATTTTATGGAACATGATTTCCAGCACTTTCTGTCCAAAACGCAAACCAATCTTCCAATTCCATTTCAAATGTTGTGGCTTTCATCAAATTAGCAATTCTAGTTTTATTGGTTGTGCCAAAAACTGGTAAAATTCCAGCCGGATGTTTCAAAATCCAAGCCAGAAGTAAAGCATCAATTTCAACATTATATTTCAACGAAAGCTCCGATGCCAATTTTATAATTCGAATGGATTTTTCATCCACTTTTTTGAAAACACTTCCCATCGGAGACCAGCACATCGGTTGAATTTTGTGAAGTTGCATATAGTCTAAACTTCCGTCGAGCATTGGCTCTAAATGCGTAACCGAAAATTCTATTTGGTTGTAATTTATTTTTGTTTTGCTCTGGATTAAATCGGTTTGGCTAGGCGTAAAATTAGAAACGCCAACATCCAAAATCTTTCCTTCAGATATAAGTTTTTCAATCGCTTCGGCAATCTCGTCCACTTGCATCAATGGGCTTGGTCTGTGCAACAATAACAAATCCAAATAATCTGTTTTCAAATTTTTCAGAGCGTTTTCGGCTGACCAAATGATGTGTGACTTAGAATAGTTGTAGTGATGGATTTTCGTGTTTCTGTTAGCCGATGGCAATTGAATACCGCATTTTGAAATCAGTTGTATGTCTTCTCTTTTAATTTGGCTTTCTACAAAAGCGTTCCCAAAATCAGACTCGTTAGTGTAACCACCATAAATATCTGCGTGATCAAATGTGGTAATTCCCATTTCAATACAGAAATTCATTAAATCAATCTTTTGGTTTTTGTCTAGTTTTTTGCCCCAAACTCCCCAGGTCATTGTGCCTGCTATTATTTTAGAAAAAGGTGTTTTTGTCATTGGTTTCAATAGTATAAAATGAGTTGTGAATTATTGATTTTTATATAGTTTTTTTTAAAACTTTAAATTTATGAAAATACTATCACAAAACATCCTTAAAATTCAGTGCTAATAAGAAGTTTTAACCATTTATTAACATCGTACTTCTAAAAAAAAATTCAATTTGCACCATCAAAAAAAGAGAACACAATTTTCAGCAATTAAAATACTAAAATGGAAGAAAATACAAGTACTTTGGACATTAGAGCCATCAATGAAAAAATAGAAAGAGAAAGCGCCTTCATCGATTTGCTTACTATGGAAATGAATAAGGTAATCGTGGGTCAAAAGCAGATGATTGAGCGATTGTTAATTGGGCTTTTAGGACAAGGGCACATTCTACTTGAAGGGGTTCCGGGATTGGCAAAAACTTTAGCCATAAACACTTTGGCGCAAGCCGTTCAAGGTTCGTTTAGCAGAATCCAGTTTACCCCAGATTTATTGCCAGCAGATGTGGTGGGAACGATGATTTACAACATTAAATCGAATGAATTTTCTATAAAAAAAGGCCCCATTTTTGCTAATTTCGTTCTAGCCGATGAAATCAATCGTGCACCAGCCAAAGTGCAATCGGCATTATTGGAAGCGATGCAGGAAAAACAAGTAACTATTGGCGACTCCACTTTCAAATTAGACAAACCGTTTTTAGTTTTGGCAACCCAAAATCCAATCGAACAAGAAGGAACCTACCCTTTGCCAGAAGCTCAAGTCGATCGTTTTATGTTGAAAACGGTAATTGATTATCCAAAAATGGAAGATGAGAGAATGGTAGTGCGTCAAAACCTGAAAGGAAATTACGAAAAAGTAAATCCCGTAGTTACAGTTGAACAAATTTTGCGAGCGCAAGAAGCCGTTCGAGAGGTTTATATGGACGAAAAAATCGAAAAATACATTCTCGATATTGTTTTCGCCACCCGTTATCCTGAAAAATACAAATTGGCCAATTTGAAACCATTAATCAGTTTCGGAGCTTCGCCACGTGGAAGCATCAATTTGGCGAATGCTGCAAAATGTTATGCTTTTATCAAACGTCGGGGTTATGTAATTCCAGAAGATGTTCGTGCCGTGGTGCACGATGTATTGCGTCACAGAATAGGAATTACTTATGAAGCCGAAGCCGAAAATATCACTTCGGTGGACATAATCAACAAAATCATCAACGAGATTGAAGTACCTTAAAAATAGTTTAGATTTTAGATTGCAGATTTTAGATTTAAAACCTGCAATTTAAGAAAAGGGTCATTTATTCAGCGTTTAGTTGTTTTGCGACTCGGAATCTAAAATCTAAAATCTAAATTCTGCAATCCAAAGAAATGGAAACAAAAGACCTCTTAAAAAAAGTACGAAAAATAGAAATCAAAACCCGAAGATTGAGCGATCATATCTTTTCGGGAGAATACCACACCTCGTTCAAAGGTCGTGGAATGACTTTTAGCGAAGTGCGTCCTTACCAATATGGCGATGATATTCGTGCGATTGATTGGAATGTAACGGCGCGTTACAATGAGGCTCACGTAAAAGTTTTCGAGGAAGAACGCGAATTGACGATGATGTTGATGGTGGATATTTCGGGTTCGGAAAGTTTTGGTTCCAAAAATCAATTTAAGAAAGAAATTGTTACCGAAATTGCTGCAACAATGGCATTTTCGGCGACACAAAACAACGATAAAATAGGTTTAATATTATTTTCAGACCATATCGAATTGTACATTCCGCCCAAAAAAGGGCGTTCACACGTTTTGAGAATCATTCGTGAATTGATAGAATTTGAACCCAAAAGCCACAAAACCGATATTGCTCAAGCCCTGAAATTCTTGTCGAGCACCCAGAAAAAGAAAGCTATCGTCTTCGTAATTTC
>DMHA01000073.1:0-298 GCA_003449615.1 Flavobacterium sp. | reverse complement strand
GAAGAAAAAATGCCCAATCTAGGAATGGTTTCTATGTTAGACGCCGAAACGGGTAAAACACAATTAATCAATACGGGTTCAAAATCAGTGAGATTGAATTATGAAAAATACTATCAAGAGAAGCTAAAATATTTCAAAGAAACGTTTAGTAAGTCGGGATCAGGAGTTGTAAATACAAGAGTTGACGAAAGTTATGTAACCAAATTATTGGGTTATTTTAAATCGAGATAATCCCCTCCCAGCCTCCCCGAAGGGGAGGAGTTCTCGTAGTAAGGATACATTTCAAAATAGCGCCAAT
>DMHA01000194.1 GCA_003449615.1 Flavobacterium sp. | reverse complement strand
AAAGTTAAAATTTCAAAATTAATAGTATTACTATTTAATTTGTTTATATTTGTATCAAATATTAATGTTTAACTAATAATTTAAAAAATCATGAAAAAAATTGTAATTCTTGGGTTATCGGGTTTACTAGCAGTTTTAAGCTCTTGTAATCCAAACAAAAAAGTGGAGGATATTACCAATGCGGTCAATGTTCAAAGCGAAAAAGTACAGAAAGTAATTAATGATTTAGGCCTCGTTTATGTTGAAGAGGGAGCTCAAGACATTATTACTTACGACGAAGTAAATGCAGCCCAACAAGCTTGGTGCGATGCGCTAGTGAAAATTGGGAAGCTGAAAGAAGAAGGAGGCGATTATAAAACTTTTGCCAATCAAGTCCTGACCGATGCTTATAATTATGATAATGGCAAGGTGTTTTTCAAACCCACTTTGGCTTTTGGAGACCAAACTTTTAGAAACGACAAAAAAGGAGCTTTAGCTTATTTTGTTGGGGGCGATGCAGACTATCCAAATGACAAGGGCTTTGCGTTGAAACCTTGGGTTAAAGCGCGATATGACAATGCTGGCGAAAAAAACGAAGGCATTCAAATATATGGATCGGTAGCGATAACTATGGGAAATGTTTGGGTAACCGACAAAGAGGGCAACGAAGTTATGGTAGATAAAACTTGGGTTTTCAAAAAAGGAAAAGACGGAAAATTACGTATTATTGTACATAAATCAGCTTTGCCTTTTTCTCCGAAATAAAAATAGAGGGGCTGATTCAACAAAATCAGCCCTTTTTTGTGCAACAAAATAAAATTACAATGATGAGTAGGCTGCTAATTACTGGTTTTTTATTGCTGTGTTTGTCCACCATCAAGGCACAAAATACACGCATAATAGATCAAAACCAAATAGGTTGGTTCAATTATTTTGGAACATTCAAAATTGCCGAAAAATACAGTATTCATTCTGAATATCAATGGCGTAGAGATAATTATGTTTCCGACAAACAACAAGGTTTATTGCGAGTTGGTTTAAATTATCAAGCGAATCCCAAGTTGCAATTAAGATTGGGATATGCTTGGATAGAAACCTATCCTTATGGCGATTTTGCTATAAACGGACAAGGCAAAGATTTTACGGAACATCGCATTTTTCAGATGGCAACCCTGAATGATAAAATTTCAAAATTTGAATTATCTCATCGGTTTATGCTCGAGCAACGATTTGTAGGAAGGTACACTCAGCCTGAATTAACCGTGGAAGACGATTATCTCTTTATGAATCGACTTAGGTATATGTTTAGAATTCAAATGCCATTAAAAGGAACTGAAATCAAAAACAAAACGCCCTATATCGCTGCATACAACGAGGTGTTCATTGGTTTTGGAAAAAATGTGAACGAAAATATTTTTGATCAAAACCGAATAGGATTGTTACTTGGGTATCGCTTTGATAAAAATATCAGAATAGAAGCGGGCTATTTGAATCAAACGCTACAACTAGGCAGAGAAATCAATCAAAGGAATGTATTTCAGAGCAACAACGGATTTATAATAAACACTTTGCTCAATTTAGATTTAACAAAAAAAACAACTAAATAAGATTGATATGATTCTTTTTCCAACCAGCATAATCGAAGTAAACAGTAATAAGATTACTCAAATTGAAGATTTGGCAAAAGCCATTTATCGTTTGATTATTTATAGCAGAGACCATTTTGACGATGATTTATTAGACATCTATTTGGACGGATTTTCAAATTTAAAGGATTTGCTTTCAATCAAAAATGCTCAAATGGAAGCGCAAAACGAAGAGGAAGCTGTCGAATATTTGGCACATTTAAAACAATCATTAGAATTTGTAATTGAAGAGATTCTACAAAATAATGATTTTGAAAAAGAGCTACAATTATTTCAACTTTTGCGATTAATTTCGCCCGAAACCAATAAAGTTCACCCTAATAAATACCGGCAAACGACAGTTCAAATTGGCAGTCACATTTGTCCAGAACCGCATTTAATTTCGGGATTGGTATCGCAATTATTTTATAATTGTAGCCAAATCAAATCACCTATAATCAGAGCAATTTACGTTCATCACGAACTGATTAGAATTCATCCTTTTGTTGACGGAAACGGTCGAGTAACCCGAATTGCAAAAAACTGGATATTGATGTACAATATGTACCCTCCAATATATATAAATGATACAGATGAAAAAAAAGAATACATAGCTACCTTGAGCAGCAGTTTTAAACAATTAAACAAAGATGCCACTGTTTGGAATGAATTTACCCATTTGTTTTTTGAACAAGAGCTGGATAGACTGATTAAGAACTTAAATTTCTTGTATGACAGTATCAATACTATTGGAAAATCAAGAAAAAAAAATTAAAGTACTAGAAATTTATTAAATAATAGTTAAAATATCTTTATTAATAGCCTTACTATTATATTTGGAATTACTTTTGGCAAAAATAAAACACATAAAATGAAAAAAATTGTAACTTTAATCCTTGTGTATTTCGCTTCGTTGCATTCTTTTGGGCAAGCCAATTTGTTCCAAAATAAAGAATACAACAACCTAGAAGAAGCGCTAAAAAACCCCGAACTGGTTTATAAACTCAATTTGAGCAATCAAAATATAAAATTAAATGAGGTCGATTGGTCAAAGTTTGTCAATATGGAATACCTCAACCTTAAAAACGATCATCTAAAAGAAATTCCATCAGGGATTTCAAGTCTAAAATCATTAAAAGTAATAGATTTGAGTGGGAATGATTTCAATAAATTACCCGCAGAATTTTCTAATTTGACTCAGCTTGAAGAAGTGATTCTGAATGACGAAAAAAATATGGATTTGCCTAAAACTTTGAATCTTTTAGCTAAATTGCCCAACCTGAAATCTTTGCATTTAGAAAACGACCGTTTAAAGATGGTTCCAACGGAAATTCTCGAATTTAAAAATCTTGAAAAGTTGTATTTAAACCAAAATAAACTAAAAACAATTCCGAAATTAGATGCTTTAAACCACCTAAAGTATTTAGATTTGAATGGCAATAAAATTAATTTTAAAACAGAAAACATGATAAATAGTAATTTTGGATTTCGAATTAATTTTTAATTTATTTTTAGGTAATGAATAAATTAATTCTATTTTTAGTGTTAAGTTCTATGAAATTGTCAGCCCAAAATAATCTTGGTACTTGGAATGTAACCAACGTAAATTTTAAGGCAAACGAAAAATGGAATGTGTTTGCCGAAGCCCAATTAAGGAGTTTGTCGTTTTATGATGAATTTCATTATTATGAATACAAAGGCGGTTTGACCTATAAAATAACACCGAATTTTTCAGCAACAACAGGAGTTGGTTCTTATAATACTTTTAGTGAAGGAGGCAATTTTGAACAACCAATGCAAAACAAAGAAATTAGAACTTGGGTGCAAATCAATATGAAAAATCCTTTAGAATGGATATCATTTGAACATAGATACAGAGCCGAACAACGATTTACATCCAATGGTTATCGAAATCGTTTCAGATACAGATTAGCAGCAACAGTACCTTTGAATTCCAAAAAAATAGCGCCAAAAACGGTTTATGCTCTATTTTGGGACGAGATATTTTTTACTAATATTGAACCTTATTTTGAAAGAAATCGTTTGTTTCTTGGAGGTGGATATGAGTTTTCAAAAAACTTAGCATTTCAAATGGGCTACATTTATCAATTTGATTACAAAATAAATGATGAAACAGGTCGTGATTTTTTGAATCTTTCAATACTTTATAATTTTGATTTATCGAAATCGAAACAAAATGGATTTATTCCCGCAATATCAGATTAAAATTAAATCTATTTAAAAAATGCAAAATATCCTTTCCAACATAATCATTTCGGTAAACGAAAAGTTGTATGTAAAAAACCCCGAAACCTCAGAACTAGGTAAGAAAATTATCGAAAATAGTATCATTCTTATTGACGAAATTGGGTTTGAAAACTTTACATTCAAAAAACTAGGAGAGCGAATCCAATCTAACGAAAGTTCTATTTACCGATATTTTGAGAGCAAGCACAAAATGATGCTGTATCTATCTTCTTGGTATTGGGGCTGGATAGAATATAAACTTGCTTTTGCTACCACAAACATTGAAAATCCGAAGGAACGCCTCAAAAAAGGTATTACCGTAGTAACAGAAAAAATTGAAGACGATGCCACAACATTGCACGTCAATGAATCGATTTTAAATAAAATTATCATTAAAGAATTTACAAAAACCCTACTAACAAAAGAGGTAGATGACGAAAACAAAGAGGGTTTTTTCTTGGTCTATAAAAGAGTAATAAATAGAATAATTGAAATGATTCACGATGTTAATCCTAATTATGAATTTGCCAAAAGTTTGTCTTCGTCTATTGTTGAAGGAGCGCTGCATCAACACTTTTTGAAAAATCATTTGAAAACTATAACCAATTGTAATGAAAGGATTTCGCCTACTGATTTCTATATTCATTTAATTGAAACCACTTTAAGATAAAATATGACAACAAATAAGCCATTAGAAAGATTTATCAATTTATTGAAATTAGACAAAAGAGATATTTCTCAAATTATATTTTATGCCATTTTTTCAGGTCTCATCAGTTTGTCTTTACCACTGGGCATACAAGCTATTATCAATCTGATTCAATCAGGAAGAGTAAGTGTTTCTTGGGTAATCCTGGTTATTATTGTGGTAATTGGGGTTATACTAGTAGGGATATTATCTTTGATGCAATTACGAATCATTGAAAATTTACAACAAAAAATATTTGTTCGTTCTTCCTTTGAATTTGCTTATCGATTGCCCAAAATAAATTTTGAAGAATTATACAATCAATATCCTCCCGAATTGGCAAATCGTTTTTTTGATACCATATCCATTCAAAAAGGAACTTCTAAATTATTAATTGACATTCCAACCGCCTTACTTCAAATTCTTTTTGGGATTTTATTACTATCGCTTTATCATCCGTTTTTTATATTTTTTGGTATTTTATTGATACTATTATTGTATTCTATCTTTAAATTCTCTTTCAATCCAGGAATTGATTCGAGTATGAAAGAATCCAAATACAAATATAAAGTAGCGAGTTGGCTACAAGAAATTTCTAGAAATAATTTTAGCTTTAGAAAAAAAGATAATTTTGAATTTTCGCTTCAAAAAAACAATTCGTTAGCAGCAGAATATCTAAAATACAGAGAAAAGCATTTTAAAATTATTCAAAGACAATTTATTCAATTAATTGGTTTTAAAACAATAATCACGGCCTGTTTGTTATTTATTGGAGGCTATTTAGTTTTGAATCAAAAAATGAACATTGGACAGTTTGTTGCTGCCGAAATTATTATTTTATTAGTAATTAATTCTGTCGAAAAACTTATTGTGGGTCTCGAAAGCATTTATGATGTATTGACTTCTGTTGAAAAAATTGGTCAAATTGTAGATTTGAATATTGAGCAAACTAGCGCAACAGCTCCCGATTATTGTTTCACAAATATTACTATCGAAGCAGAAAATTTAAGCTTTAAATTTCCTGGAACAAATCAATTGGCTTTGAATCAAATCAATTTAAAAATTGAAACTTCAGAAAAAATTTATTTAGAAGGCGATAACGGTTCTGGAAAAACAACCCTGCTTCGCACTCTTTCTGGATTTATGCAACCTACAATGGGTTCGTTTTTTATCAATGATGATACTTACAGAAAAATAGACATCAATCATTATCGAACACAAATTGGAACGATTATTCACGGCGAAACTCCCTTTGAAGGAACTGTTTTAGAAAACATTACATTCAACAATCCGTTGATTACTAATGAAGATTTGAAATGGGCAATTGATAGTGCAAAATTAGGAGACTATATCAAGTCTTTACCCGAAGGCTTGGATACCAAAATTTTCCCTGATGGGCGACAATTATCGTCCTCCAATGCCCAAAAAATTGTTTTGGCTCGAAGTATTATCAATAAACCTAAAATTTTATTTTATGAAGACCCACTAGACAAAATGGATGAAGCAGCAACAAATCAAATCATTGATTTTTTGACCGATAGTAAAAATAAATGGACATTGATTGTATCTTCAAAAAATGACTACTGGAAACAAAAATGCAATAGAAAAATAACAATGAAAGAAGGCAAAATAATTGCTGACACCAAAAAAAAATAGGATGCTAAATTTATCTAAAAAAAATCCAATTATCGAAAATATTGAGCAATATAGTACGGTAAAAGAGCTTTCGAATAGACCACATTACAAGTTTTTGAACAAAATTATCCTGTATGTATCTCTTCTTGGAATCGTTTTTCTTTTTCTGCCTTGGACACAAAACATCTCGGGTTCTGGAGCTGTAACTACACTCAAACCAAATCAAAGACCTCAAACCATTCAATCTGCCATTGCAGGACGAATTGAAAAATGGTATGTTCAAGAAGGAGATTATGTAAAAAAAGGAGATACAATCCTGTTCATATCCGAGATTAAAGAAGATTATTTCGATCCAAATCTTGTACAAAACACCAAAAGTCAAGTCGATGCAAAAAAGATGGCTGGCGAATCATATACAAATAAAGTAGCCACACTTTCTACTCAAATAAGAGCTATCGAAAACGAAAAATTACTAAAACTAGAACAAGCTCAAAACAAAATACGCCAATCCTTGCTGAAAGTAAAAAGTGATAGTATGGATTTGGAAGCCGTAAAAACACAAATAAAAATTGCAAACACCCAATACAGTCGGTCGCTAAATTTGAATAAAGAAGGATTAAAACCCTTAACCGATGTCGAAGAAAAACGACTAAAACTTCAAGAAGCCGAAGCCAAAATCATAACACAAGAAAATAAATTATTGGCAAGCAAAAACGAATTAATCAATGCAAAAGTGGAAGTGAACCGAATTAGTGCCGAATATGCCGAAAAATCATCCAAAGCCAGAAGTGATCAATACACAGCTTTGAGCAGCCAATATGATACAGAGGCACAAGTCAACAAATTACAAAATCAATATGTGAATTATCAAATTCGGAATGGAATGTATTACATCAAAGCTCCTCAAGATGGTTATATAAACCGAGCCATACAATCGGGTCTTGGTGAAACCATCAAAGAGGGAACTCAAATTGTGAGCATTATGCCAGCAAAATATGATGTGGCAGTAGAAACTTTTGTCTCTCCCACCGATTTGCCCTTAATTCATAAAGGCGAAAAAGTACGAATATGGTTTGATGGCTGGCCTACGGTTGTTTTTTCGGGTTGGCCCAATATGAGTATTGGAACTTTTGGCGGAAAAATTGTAGCCATTGAAAACTTTATTTCTCCCAACGGAAAATTCAGAGTTTTAATAGCACCCGACGAAAAAGAAGACACTTGGCCAAAGCAGATAAGTATTGGTTCGGGAGCACAAACATTGGCTTTGTTAGAAAACGTTCCAATTTGGTTTGAATTATGGCGAACATTAAATGGTTTTCCGCCCAATTATTATCAACCACAAACCGGAACTTCAAAAGAGAAAAAGTAATGAAGAAACTACTATTGTTCTTGCTTTTTAGTTTTTCTATAATGGGGCAAGAAAATGTCAACAAAGAACTTACCTATAATGAATACTTGGGTTATGTAAAAAAATACCATCCAATGGTAAAAAGTGCCAATTTGGAAGTCAATAGTGCTCAGGCCAATTTGATGATGGCAAGAGGAGGATTTGACCCAAAAATTGAAGTGGATTACGATCAAAAACAATTCAAAGAAAAAGAATACTATTCGATTTTAAACAGTAGTTTTAAAATTCCAACTTGGTATGGTATCGAATTAAAAGCGGGTTTTGACAATAGTGAAGGTGTGTATTTGAATCCACAAAATACCATGCCAAATCAAGGATTAACATCGCTGGGCATCAACATTCCGCTTGGTCAAGGATTATTCATCAACCAACGAATGTCCGATTTGCAAAAGGCAAAAATTCAAATCCAATTAAGTCAAGCCGAAAGAAAACTGCAAGCCATTGAAGTGCTATTCAATGCTTCTGTTGCCTATTTTAATTGGAAAAGAAATTTCAATGAAGTGAATCTTTATAAAAATTATCTAAAAAATGCCGAAATACGTTATAAAGGTGTTGAGAGTTTAATAAAAAACGGTGACAAACCAGCAATAGACAGTGTTGAAGCAGGAATTATTGTAAGAAATAGAAAACTGAATTTAGAAGATTCACAGTTAAAATTGGCCAAAGCCAAATTAGAATTATCCAATTATTTATGGTTAGAAAATAATATTCCATTAGAATTGCAAGACAATATTATCCCAGAAGAAAAATTAGAAAACACCATCAAAGAAACATTAAAAACCAATCAATTATTAGTTGAAAATATCTCCATAGAAAATCATCCGAAAATAAATTCTCTACAAAATAAAATTGGAATTTTAGAAGTCGAACGCAAACTCAAAGCCAATAGTTTGTTGCCAAAAATAGATGTGGGGTATCATTATCTATCGGAACCCGATTACTGGAATGATACTAATTTTAATAATTATAAAGTAGGCGTCAATTTTAGTTTTCCTCTTTTTTTAAGAAAAGAACGCGGCGGATTGCAATTGGCAAAATTCAAAATTCAGGACACAAAATATGCTTTAGATTTAGAACGAGTGCAACTCAAAAACAAAATCAATGCCCAACAAACCGAAATCAATTCGCTGGAAAGACAACGAAAACTCATTGCTGATTTAGTGAAAGATTACAACACTATGTTAAATTCGGAAGAGCGATTGTTTTCGTTTGGCGAAAGCTCCATTTTTTTAATCAATTCAAGAGAAAACAATTTGGTTAGCACTCAATTATCCCAATTAAATTTAGAAAATCGCTATTTGATTTCAAATGCCGAATTGTTTAAAATTATGGCGAATCCTGATTAAATCATGAAGTGATTTAAACTTTTTGCATTTTAGCGACACGAGGCATTTGCCGAACTGAGCGAAGCTAAAATTTAGGATTTTGTAGCAAATTGAAGTCTTTTTTATCCCGATAGCTATCGGGAGCATAGCTGGGCTACGGAACGAAAAAAAGGCAAAAAGTGGATGCAAAAGACAAATTTTTTAGCAAATGGAAAAAGTTTAAATCACTTCCATATTAATATTGTAGTTTTGCGGTCAGAAAATTAGAATATGATTATCAAAAGAACACGAGAAGAAATCGAGTTAATGCGCGAAAGTGCTTTAATCGTTTCCAAAACATTAGGAATGATTGCCTCCGAAATCAAAGAAGGAATTACCACATTATATTTAGACAAAAGAGCCGAAGAATTTATTCGCGACCACGGAGCTTACCCCAGTTTTCTCGGACTTTATGGTTTTCCGAATTCGCTTTGTATGAGCCCAAATGCACAAGTGGTTCACGGAATCCCAAACAACAAACCACTAGAAAGTGGTGATGTAATTTCGGTTGATTGTGGTGCATACAAAAATGGTTATCACGGCGACCACGCTTATTCCTTTGAAATTGGCGAGGTTGCACCCGAAGTCAAAAAGTTATTGCAAGTTACCAAAGAATCATTATATGTTGGCATCCGCCAATTTAGAGCTGGAAACCGAGTGGAGGATGTGGGAAATGCCATTCAAAAATATACCGAGGCTCACGGATATGGCGTCGTTCGGGAATTAGTTGGTCACGGTGTGGGGCAGAAAATGCACGAAGACCCACAAATGCCCAATTATGGAAAACGAGGACGTGGCAAACTTTTAATAGAAGGAATGGTGGTTGCCATTGAACCGATGATCAATATGGGAACCAAAAACATCAAACAACTCAAAGACGGTTGGACAATTCTCACTGCCGACGGAAAACCCTCTGCCCATTTTGAACACGATGTAGCCATAATAGACGGAAAACCAGAGATTTTATCGACATTTGCTTATGTATATCAAGCATTGGGAATCGTTAGCAACGAGGAAGATGAGTTTAGGAGAGTGCCATTTGTTTTTTAGACACGAATTTGTTTTTTTGACACAGATTTCACAGATTTTCACAGATTAAAATAGTTGTTAAATGGAAAATTTTTATTTGAAAGAGGAAACGTATCAAATTATAGGTCTTTGTATGGAAGTTCATAAAATCCTTGGAAAAGGTTTCAGCGAAATTGTTTATAAAGAGGCATTACAATATGAATTTTTACAAGAAGGAATCCCTTTTGAAAGAGAAAAAGGATACGAAATTGAATATAAAAATATAATATTATCCAAAGGGTATTCCGCAGATTTTGTAGTTTTCGACGAAATAATTCTGGAAATAAAAGCAATTAGCCAATTGACAAACAGTGATACAAAACAAACTTTAAACTATTTTGCTTGTTCAAAAAATAAAATTGGACTCGTAGTCAACTTTGGAGAAGACAGTCTAAAATACAGAAGAGTTATTCTCTGACCCATCTAAATCTGTGAAAATCTGTGTAATCTGTGTCGACTTACTTTAACATATCAAATTTTATCCAATGAAATCTATGTTCAAACTAATACTCAATACCATTCCTCGTCCGCTATTAATTCGTTTGAGTTATGTGGCTCGACCAATTATCGCTTTTTCTTTAAAAGGAGATAAATATACTGATCCAATCGACGGAAAAAGTTTCAAATCGATGTTGCCTTATGGTTATGAAAAACAGAGAAATAACGTGCTTTCGCCCAGTACACTTTCGCTTGAAAGACACCGTTTGTTGTGGTTGTATTTGAAGGAGCAAACCGATTTTTTTACTGCTCCAAAAAAAGTTTTGCATTTTGCCCCAGAACAAGCTTTTTATAAATTGTTTCGCAAACAAAAAAACCTTGATTATACCACAACCGATTTACTTTCGCCACTTGCCGATGTGAAAGCCGATATTTGTAATTTGCCTTTTGATGACAATCAATATGATGTTATTCTTTGCAATCACGTTTTGGAGCACATTCCAGACGATACCAAAGCAATGCAGGAATTGTATCGTGTTTTGAAACCTGGCGGTATGGCAATTCTTCAAATTCCGCAAGATTTGCAACGAGAAACAACTTTTGCAGACGATACAATTACCGACCAAAAAGAACGTGCCAAAATCTTTGGCCAATACGATCACGTCCGCATTTATGGTCGGGATTATTTTGATAAACTGCGAAGCATTGGCTTTAGAGTTGTCGAAGAGGATTATCCTAGTAAAATTGCTCCCGAATTAGTCGAGAAATACTGTTTGGCCAAAGGCGAAATTATTCCGGTTTGTTTTAAATAATTAGTCTTGAAAACCAAAATTCCCTTTCAGTTTTGCTTTGATGTTACTTTTGAAAAAAGACTCAATTGTTATATTCCAACGGCTTATATTATAGAGCAAACCAAGGAAATAGAATATTTAGATAAAAAAGCCAGTCCCCAAGTCTTGGAAAGTTTCGGGCTGATTTTGGAAGATTTAGACACAACCACAAAAAAATTGTTGAGCATTTGCGACCAGTTAAAACCAGAAAAAGTTTTTAAAAAATTCAGTAAAAACCTCAAGTCTGCCAAAACTATTGAAGATTTGCTTCAAGACACAAAAATTGCCTTTGGCATTCGACAATTTACAACAACAAACTTGAATCAGTTTTTTTGTCTAATTAAAGCAGAAAATTTTCCTTTATCTGTCAATTTGGAGAAAGATAAAGACTTTAGAAACACTTGCGTTGCCACTTTTCATCAGCCTTTAGAAACCTTACTCCACTTTGACAAACACGAAAACGGAATTACCTATACTTTACAATTAAAGGACAACGAAATTGTTTTTTATCCATTTCAAACCAAAATCGAATTACTTTTAGACGAACCGAGTTGGATTATCGTTGACCGAAAACTTTTTCATTTGCAAAATATCAATTCAAAAAAAATCACTCCTTTTTTGACAAAAAAATCTGTTGAAATTCCGTCAAAATTGGTGCCTGATTATTTCGAAAAATTCATAAAAGATATTGCAAAAAAGGCAGATATAACTGCAACAGGTTTTGAAATTGAAGTAAGGGATATGATTATTTCTTGTGAAATTCAACCCGTTTTTGATTTTTTTAAAGACAAGTATTATCTCAATCTTATCTTTGACTATAACGGATATTTATTTGAATTAAATTCAACCAAAATAACCCATTCGAGTATTGATTTTAATGATTTAGAGAACATCAAAATCATACAATACAAACGATCTGAAAACGAAAATTCATTTACTGATAAATTACTAAAAGTTGGTTTGGCAAAAACCCAAAATGGATTTTTTGAATTTCCGCAAAAAACAGAAAATAAAGACCCTTACTCCAGTATTCAATGGGCTATTGAAAACCAAAAAATGCTCGAATCTTTAGGGTTTTCTATTGAGGATTTTAAAATTGATAGCAAAAAAATTGCCAATCAAAAACCTAGTATTCAATCCTCGAATGAGTTGAAAAACGATTGGTTTGACATTAAAATGACGGTCGTTTGTGATTCATTTAAATTCAGTTTTACAGAAATTATTCAAAATATAAAAAACCAAAACAGACTTTTTCTTTTGCCCAATGGCAACTATTTTTTAATTCCGATAGAGTGGTTCACTTTGTATAGTCCTATCTTAAAATTGGCAAAAGTGCAAAATGGAAATCTAATAGTTCCCAAAAGCAATTATGCAGTATTAGAAAGTATTTTAGAATTAAAGATTGCTAATAATCTGCAAGCTAATATTGAATACAAACCCTCTAGTTTGGTAAAAGCAGTTTTGCGACCATATCAAATTGAAGGGGTTAAATGGTTGTTGAAACATTACGAAAACGGTCTTGGTGCTTGTTTGGCAGATGATATGGGATTGGGAAAAACACTGCAAACATTGGCTACATTGGTGACTGTGCAAGAACAATTGGCTGTTGATAAATCAGATAATATTCAATCCGATTTATTTGGAAACGAAATTCCCGTTCCAAAAGAACATCTAAAAGCACTAATTGTATTGCCTTCGTCATTGGTTTTCAATTGGTATAGCGAAGCTCGAAAATTTACACCGCATTTTCGAAGGGTGAAATACATTGGCAACGATCGAAAATTACTGTCTCGGAAATTAGAAAATTACGATTTGATTTTTACGAGTTATGCTATCGTTTCGAGAGACATTTCAATCTTGGAGAAATACAATTTTAGGTATCTGATTTTGGACGAAAGTCAATACATCAAAAACAAAAATTCCAAAATTTTTAAAGCAATTAATAAGTTAAAAGCTCGTCACAAAATATCATTAAGTGGCACGCCAATAGAAAATTCTCTCGACGATTTATGGTCGCAAATGCAATTCATTAACCCAAATATTTTGGGGAATTATGCCTTTTTTGCTGAGAATTATAAACTGCCCATCGAGAAAAAAAAAGATCAAAACAGTATATTGGAACTGAAAAAACTTATTGGTCCTTTTATTTTAAGACGAACCAAAGAACAGGTTTTGAAAGATTTACCCGAACTGTCCGAGCAAATTTTCTATTGCGAAATGGAACCTGATCAAGAGAAATTGTACGAAGAAGAAAAATCGAAAGCCAGAAATGCTTTATTGAAAACTGATGGTTCAGGAGTAGATAAAATCAGTATTATCAATACTTTGATGCGATTAAGACAATTGAGCAACCACCCCAAAATGATTGATTTTAATTCCGAAATGGATTCGGGGAAATACTTTGCGGTAACTCAATATTTAGCGACTTTAGTCCTATCGAACCAAAAAACAATTGTTTTTAGTTCATTTGTATCTAATTTGAATTTTTATAAAACTTGGTGCAAGGAAAACAAAATTGATTTCTGTGAACTCACAGGCGAAACCCCTTTGAAAGAAAGAGAATTTCAAGTGAATCGTTTTCAGGAAGAGGAAAAACCTTTGTTATTTTTTATCTCTTTGAAAGCCGGCGGCGTTGGATTGAATATTACAAAAGCCTCTTATGTCGTTTTTCTCGACCCTTGGTGGAATCCTTTTTCTGAGAAGCAAGGCATAGGTCGAGCGCATCGAATTGGGCAAATGAACAAAGTAAATGTCGTTCGGTTTATCACGAAAAATACTGTCGAAGAGAAAATCATTCGTTTGCAGGAAACTAAAAAATTGTTGTCCGATTCTCTTTTGGATGAAAATTTCATTAGTACTGAAATTGAAGAGAATTTGGAATTTATTTTGGAGTAAAAAAAAACCAGCCCTTTTTTTAGAGCTGGTAGTTTTAGTCATAAACTGATAAAAAATTAGTTTGTTTCAGGCATCAACATAGCAATGACTTTATCTTTTGTGAGATATTTTTTGGCTACCTCTTGAATGTCTTTTGCTGTAATTGCATCTATTTTTTGTTCAAATTCTAAGATTTCATGAGCAGAAATCCCATAAATAAAGGAGCGTGTTAAATTAGACATCCAATACTCATTTTTCTTGATTTTTTCTTTGTAATCTAATTTTTCGGATTCTTTAAATTTAGTCACATCTTTTTCTTCGGGACCTTTTTCGATAATTTTGTTCAACTCTCTCAAAGCTGATTGGGTCAAAGTTTCGGCATTTTCAGGGCCACATGGAAAATTAATACTGAAATTATAGCTGCCATAAGGCACTTTGCTCATACTTCCTCTGGCACCAGCTCCATAAACCCCACTTTCATTTTCTCGTAGTTCTTCGATTAATTTAATGGTTAATACTTCGCCAGCTGATCTCAATGCTAAAGCTTCTTTAGTGTTATAGGTACAGTCGCCGTAGAACATTACATTCACGGTGCTTTTTGGATCTTTCCCTTTATTAACCACTTTTTTCAAATCTCCTTTCAACATTCTATATCCTAAATCTACTGCCTTTTCTTTTTTGTCTGTCGATGGTAACGAAGCCAAATATTTTGCTGAAAAATCCTCAATTATTTTCTCGTCAATGTTTCCAACAAAATAAAATTCAAAATCCCCAGCATTAGCAAAACGCTCTTTGTATTTGTTGTAAGCCAAGGTATAATCGGTTTCACTCCAAGTTTTTTCGGTAGGAATCAACCCATTAAATCTTGGATTTTCCTTGTTTAAATACGTTTGCAATTCTTGTTGGAAATAGAAATTGGGCTGCGAGGCCATATTTTTGTAATAGGCAGATACTTTTTGCTTAAATCCTTCAAATGCTAATGGGTCAAGATTCAAATCTGTGAAATAAGCATGAATGGTTTGAAACAAATATTCCAAATCTTTTGGAGTTGAACTACCTCTAAATCCTTCGGTTGTATTGCTTATATATGGATTTGCACTAGCCAATTTTCCTGCCATAAATTTATTGATGTCGTTCAATTTTAATCCAGAAAATCCAGCTTCGGTTAAGGCAGAATTTGCAAATTGCACTTTCTTCATGTCCTCATTAGAATACATATTGGTTCCGCCAAAACTAACAGCTTCCATTAAAATTTCATCATTTTTGAAATCCGTTTTTTTGTAGGTTACTTTGGCACCATTCGATAAAAATAATGTAGTTGTTCCAATTTTAGGGTCATTTTTTTTATTTAAAATGGTTCCAGATTTTACTTCATTTCGCAATAAACTTGTAGCAGATTCCGAATCTTTGTAAGCAGTAATTTCGTCTGAATTTACTTTTAGTACATCTAAAACTTCTTGCTCTGTGACTTTTTTCAGACCTTCTTTTTCTGGGGCTGTAATAATTACAACTCTATTGTCCTCTTTCACAAAACCTTTGATAAAATCATTTACTTCTTGCAAACTAATAGTAGGAAGCATTTGTTTTACGTTGGCAAATTCCCAATCAATGCCTGGAAATGGATTTTTTTCTAGAAAATTACTTTGGTATTCGCCTACAAATCTATCGGATTCTGTTTTGTCTTTGTCTTTAAAAGCATTTTCATATTGCGATAAAAAGTTCGATTTTGCTCTATCCAATTCGCTTTGGGCAAACCCAAATTTTTTGGCTCTTTCATTCTCTGTAACCAAAACTTTTAAAGCTGAAAGTTGCTTTTCTTCTTGAATCATTGCAAAAGATTGATAGGCTTCTTTTGTTCTGGCATAAGTTCCGCCGTGATAGGAATATCCATAAAGAAATGGAGGCGTTGGTGAGTTTACCAATTCATCCAATCTATTATTGAGCATTGTAGTAAACAATCCTTCAACAAGGTCTGTCCTATAATCTCCAATGGTTATTGTTGGTTTTGGCAAATCATAATCCTTGTACAGCAATTGAATTTGTGTCCTTGATGCCTCTTTATCACTTTCTATGGCAACGAAAGTTTCCTTATGATTAGGAACTTCAAAGGTGTTTCTGGGTTTTTCGTTTTTTGGATTTTTATAAGCTGAAAAATGGTCTTTAATTTTTTGTTCCATTTCGGCAACATCAATATCGCCAACTACGATAACACTCATCAAATTGGGACGATACCAATCTTTGTAGTAACTCACTAATTTATCGTATTTAAAATTTTCTAAAATTTCTTTTTTACCAATCGGAAGTCTATTTGCATACTGTGAATTGTACATCATTTTTGGCAAATATCTGCCCATCATTCTCTTGTCGGCACCAAGTCCAATGCGGTATTCTTCGAGAACAACGCCTCTTTCTTTATCGATTTCATCTGGTGTCAAATTGGCATTAAAAGCCCAATCTTCGATAATATTGAATCCGTTTTCAATTTTTTCGGGACTGTCAGAAGGAATTGGCAAAAAATAAACTGTTTCATCAAAACTGGTGTAAGCGTTTAAATGTTGCCCAAACTTTACCCCAATACTCTGCAAATAATCGACCAATTTGTTCTTTGGAAAACGCTTGGTGCCATTGAAATTCATGTGCTCCATAAAATGAGCCAATCCCAGTTGTTCGTCATCCTCAAGTATAGAACCAGCGTTGACAACCAGTCGCAAAGAAACTTTCTTTTCAGGTTTTGCATTTTTCTTGATGTAATAAGTCAATCCGTTTTCGAGTTTTCCTGTTTTTACACTAGGGTCAAAAGGAATCGCTTTTGAATAATCAATTTCTTGAGCAAAAATTGCTGCTGAAAACAGTAACCCAAAGGCTAATTTAAAAAATTGTTTCATTTTTTTTTGGTTTAAATTTTTGGTAAATCTAATAATTAAACGTCATAATACTATTTTATTATAAAAATTTTAACAGAAATTACTCACAATAGAAGTTTTTCATAAAAGCAAAAGCATTATTCTTTTTTTCG
>DMHA01000259.1:6529-10257 GCA_003449615.1 Flavobacterium sp. | reverse complement strand
GAACGTTTGTTCAAAAAGAAAAATTTGAATGAAGTGACCAAAGAAGAAATGGAAAGCAACATCGCCGCTTTGGAAAAAATTTATGCTCAAGCCAAAGAATTGGAACGCAAAAACCAATTGCTTAGAGCCAAGTATGACAACGACGAAAAATACGCTAGGTTGCACAAACGCTTGATGGAAAAAGATCCTTTAACTGATAGTGAAAGTAAACTATTTGAAGCCTTACAGGGATTGAAGGCAGCAGTCGATTTGCAAATCCTTCAAAACTCGAAAATGCTCGAAAACGAGAGTTTTATTGAACGAATGATTATGCGATTGGTGATTGACCAATTTAAAAATAAACAACAGATTCCGCTGGATGCTGCCACATCCAAACGCATAAACGGTCTGATAGTAAAAGAATATATGAACGAATTTTATGGAAGAGTAGCATAATGGAACATAAAATAGAAATATACAAATCTATCGACAATGCAATTGAACTTGAAGTTAACCTTGATAATGATACCGTTTGGCTCAATCGACATCAATTGGCAATGCTTTTTAATAGATATAAAAACCATTGGAAAACATATTAATACTATTTTTGAAGAACAAGAATTAGATATTAAGTCAACTGTCGCAAAATTTGCGACAGTTCAAATAGAAGGAGACAGAAAAATAAAAAGAGAGATAGAACATTACAACCTCGATGTAATAATTTCTGTTGGTTACCGTGTAAAATCGAAACAAGGAACACAATTCCGTCAATGGGCAACCCAACGATTAAAAGACTATTTAGAATATAAACTAGTAGCATAATGAGCGAAATTGTAATATATAATTCTCCGGAAAATTTAACTCAAATCGAGGTCAAATTTGATAATGAAACGGTTTGGCTGTCATTAAATCAGATTTCCGAACTTTTCGGAAGAGATAAATCTGTAATATCGAGGCATTTAAAAAAAATTTATAGCGATAATGAATTGATATTTGAGGCAACTGTTGCAAAAAATGCAACAGTTCAAAATGAAGCAGGAAGAGACGTGCTAAGAAATATAGAATATTATAATTTAGATGTAATAATTTCTGTCGGCTACCGTGTCAATTCAAAACAAGGAATACAATTCCGTCAATGGGCAACCCAACGATTAAAAGACTATCTGGTAAAAGGCTATGCGCTGAACGAAAAACGATTAAAAGAGCTCAACTATAAATATTCAGAATTACAAAATGCAATTAAACTTGCTTCAAATGCTGGCAATGTAGCAACTTTATCTTCAAATGAAGCCAAAGGTATTTTGCAAGTTATTGAAAAATATGCTTATGCGCTAGAAACTTTAGACAAGTATGACCATCAAAAATTAACCATTGATACCTTTTCGTCAGAAGAAAAAATTAATAAACTCACCTATGATGAAGCCATCAGCCAAGTACTAATTTGGAGGGATTTTCAAAAGGCAGGGAACTTATTCGGAAATGAAAAAGATCAATCCTTTAAAAGCTCTTTAGAAACCATTTATCAAACCTTTGATGGTGTAGATTTGTATCCTTCTTTTGAAGAAAAAGCGGCTAATTTATTGTATTTTGTTGTGAAAAACCATTCGTTTTCCGATGGAAATAAGCGCATCGCTGCTGGTTTATTTGTCTATTTTCTCGATATGAATAATAAACTACTTAACGAATCGGGAAACAAACGTATTGGTGATAATGCTCTAGTAGCCATTACCCTAATGATAGCCGAAAGCAAATCGGACGAAAAAGAAATGATGACCAAATTAGTCGTTAATCTAATCAATAATAAAAATTAAATAAAAGTCTAAATTATTTATGACCACAACAAGACAGTTTGAAAAGCAAACCGAAGCACTAATCGATGATTTAAAAAGTGTTTGTGCCAATTACGGTTTGGGCAATGACGGGAACGAATTCAAGATTATCACCCAAGTATTTTTATATAAATTCCTGAACGACAAATTTGTTCACGAAGTAAAACAACTCGACGACAAAGTAGCCCAAGCTGACAACTGGGAAGAAGTACTTAAAAAGTATAATGCCGATGACTACGAAATGCTACTGATGCAAATGAGCGAAAGTACCGCCAGACTGCAACCCAAGCAATTTATTTCGAGTTTGTTCGAACGCCAAAACGAAGCCAACTTCTCGGATATCTTTGACACTACTTTATTGGATATTGCCAAAGAAAACAGCGACTTGTTCTCGGTATTGACCGAAGGTGGCGAAAAGATTGTCTTGTTCGAAAATATCAGTAAATATGTAACCGACAAACGGGACGATTTTTGCAAAGCCATCATCAACAAACTGGTTCATTTCAGTTTCGAAAACATCTTTCACGAAAAGTTTGATTTTTACGCGAAGATTTTCGAGTATTTAATCAAGGATTACAACACCAACAGTGGCGGAAAATATGCCGAATACTTCACGCCACACGCCGTGGCCTCCATTATGGCGCGCTGTCTGGTTTCTGGAAAAGTGAGTAATGTAAGCTGTTGCGACCCTTCGGCAGGATCTGGGACTTTGTTGATGAACCTAGCCCACCAAATTGGAGAAGACAAATGCACGGTCTATTCACAGGATATTTCGCAAAAGTCGTCTAACTTGTTGCGACTAAATTTAATCCTGAATGATTTGGTGCATTCTATCCCAAATATCGTGAAAGGAAATACCATACTCGAACCTTATCATAAAGATAAGAACGGCAACTTGCTAAAGTTTGACTACATCGTGAGTAACCCTCCTTTCAAATTAGATTTTTCAGATTTTAGTGGCGAACTGGACACCAAAGAAAACCACGAACGCTTCTTTGCAGGAATACCCAATATTCCGAAAACCAAGAAAGAAAGTATGGCTATTTACCTGATGTTTTTGCAGCACATTATGTTTACGCTTTCCGACAAAGGAAAAGCGGCTATTGTTGTGCCAACCGGATTTATCACGGCACAAAGCGGAATAGAACGCAAAATACGAGAAGAAATGGTCGAGCGCAAAATGTTGCGTGGCGTGGTGAGTATGCCGAGTAATATTTTTGCCACTACGGGAACCAACGTTTCTATATTGTTTCTTGACAAAACCAACAGCAAAGGCGATATTGTTTTGATCGATGCTTCTAAATTGGGAACTACCGTAAAAGAAGGCAAGAACCAGAAAACCTTGTTGTCTCCACAGGAAGAAGACACCATTATTAACACTTTTAACCAACACGAGCCGGTAGCAGATTTCTCGGTGGTGGTTTCTTATGAGGATATCAAAGCCAAAAACTATTCCTTGAGTGCGGGACAATATTTTGAAGTAAAAATTGAATATACCGATATTTCGCCAGCGGCATTTGCTGCCAAAATGAACGCTTTTGAGACCAATTTAAGTGCGCTTTTCAGCGAAAGCAAAACTTTAGAAATGGAAATTCAGAATAATTTGAAAGGGCTGAAATATGAATAATAGAAAAATAACAATAAATAAAGTATGCAAATTAAATAGAGAAACTATTCGGTCAAATAATCAACCTGAATACATTAATTATTTAGATACTGGAAATATCACAAGAAATAAAATTGAAGAAATTAAAAGACTCATTAATGAAATAGACAAATATCCAAGCAGAGCACAAAGAAAGGTTCAAAAAAATACAATTATATATTCAACTGTAAGACCAGAACAAGAACATTTTGGTATAATTGAAGATCCAATTGACAATTTAATTGTTTCTACAGGATTTACAACTTTAGATTTAA
>DMHA01000259.1:0-6488 GCA_003449615.1 Flavobacterium sp. | reverse complement strand
ACGATACTATTGATGCTAAATATTTTTATTATTCTTTGACAAATAAAAGTATAACTGATTATTTAAACGTTATTGCATCAAATAATGTTACTTCATATCCATCACTAAACCCAAATGACATAGGAGATTTAGTTTTAAAAATTCCTTCAAGCAAAACTGAACAACAAAAAATCGCCAAAGTCCTTTCTGATTTAGATGCCAAAATTGAATTAAACAATACAATAAATGATAATTTAGAGCATATGGCAAAAACGCTGTATGACTATTGGTTTGTGCAGTTTGATTTTCCGAATGCTGATGGAAAGCCTTATAAAACTTCTGAAGGTAAAATGGTTTGGAATGAGGATTTGAAAAGGGAGATTCCTGTGGGTTGGGAGATGAAAAATTTAGGTGACTTAATTAATATTTTTGATTCCAAAAGAATTCCTCTTTCGAGAAGCCAAAGGGAACAAAGAATCGGAAGCATACCTTACTATGGTGCAACAAGTATTATGGGATATGTAGATGAACATATTTTTGATGATGATTATATTTTATTAGCTGAAGATGGATCTGTTATGGACGAAAATGGCTTTCCCATTGTTCAATTCATTTGGGGCAAAACTTGGGTTAATAATCACGCCCACGTAATTCAGGCTAAAAATATTACCAACAATGAATTTGTTTTCCAATTGGTAAAAACTATTTCAGTTGTACAAATCATCACTGGCTCAATCCAATTGAAAATTAATCAAGAAAATTTAAGAAACGTAAAAGTTATTCTCCCAGATAAAAATATTTTAAAAAAGTTTTCAAGAATTGCTATTCCAATTCGTAAAAAACTAATTAATAGTATTGAAGAAAACCAAGAACTCGCTTCGCTTCGGGATTGGTTGTTGCCAATGTTGATGAATGGTCAGGTTAGTGTGGGGGAATTTGAGGAAGAGTTGAGGATGGTTGCAGAGAGTGGTGTTGAATATAAAAGGAGTTAAGAATGCAAAAAATAACTATTACCGCAGAGGATTTTTTTAAACGTCTTGAAGAAGATAACTTTGGTCATATTGAAGTATCAGTTGACTTAGAAGTAACCATTGACGCCAGTATTATAACTTGGCAGCACAGAATAATTAAAGATGTAATTTTTAATGATAAAGTTGTAATTAGAGATTGTGAGATTAATTCTGGAATTAAATTCCCCCGCTACCGCCCGAATCCTTTCGGGTGGTTTAAATCTCAATAGCACTAAACAAAATCAAATTAGCCTCCCTATCCTTAGACTTCTTCCAAGATTTACTAATGTATTTTGTGTTAGCCAGCCATCCAAAGTCTCACGACTTCGGATTTTTTATATAACTACAATTTTAGGACAAAACTAGGACAACCTTTGCTCCTTAATCTCAGTAACCTCTCTTTTCAATTCTAATAAAATATCTTTCAAACTTTCTATTTCTGTGATGGGTTGTTTGTTATCGGTACGGCCTATATTACACCTGAATTCCCATATCTCGAGAATATCCGAAAATTTTACTTCATAGTTTGGATAAAATCGATTATCCGATTCTAAAACCAAAGCATTCTTTTTGTTCTTATTCAGGCGTTTGTAAACCATACCGTGATTTTTAGTAATCAGAATATAGGTTTTTCCATCTTGTACTTCCCCCAGTTTTTCCACATAACGACCCACAATAATAGAACCTTCTTCATGTGGTGGCATCGAATCGCCCACAACTGGAAATCCCCTATGCTTTCCTGATCCTAAAAAAGGCAAATTGATTTGTTGTAAACTTTCTATATATTCTGGATCCGAATAGCCTGTAAGATAACCAGCTTTCGCTTTTTCGGTTACTATTTCTATGATATTATCCCCATTAGGATCTACCTGAATTGGGAGAAGAAGACGATTGTTTTCCAAACTTATTAAGTCAGTACCATCGATTTTCCGAGTATCAACTGAAAGCAATAAATCGATGCTCAAGTGAAAATATAGGGCTATTTTCTTCAGTATTTCATACGGAGCTTCCGAAGTTCCATCTTCATATTTCACATACCTTCCTCTGGTTATTTGCAAATGCTCCGCTAATTTCTCCTGCGAGATTTTATCCCGTACTCTTAATGCCCTGATATTATCTGAAAATAGTGACATAATAATTTTGTTACAATTTGTAACTACAAATATACAAAATATTGTTAGTATCTGTACTAATTTTGTAACTAACAAATGAATGAAAATGACAAGGGCTATTGTACATCTTGATATGAATACGTTTTTCGTCTCTTGCGAAAGATTGACCAACTCGCAATTGGAAGGTATTCCATTGATTATTGGCGGTGGCGACCGTGGCGTGGTAGCCTCTTGTTCCTATGAAGCACGTCATTTTGGGGTGCGTTCGGCTATGCCAATAAATATGGCACTCAAATTATGTCCCCAAGCCAAAGTATTGAAAGGAGATATGGAATTATATTCCAAATTCTCCCATACCATCACTGAAATTATTCAAGAAAAAGCACCAGTGGTAGAGAAAGCCAGCATTGATGAATTTTACCTCGACATAACGGGTATGGACAAATTCTATGGCTGTTACAAATGGACCAACGAACTAGCACAAAGAATCACTAAAGAAACAGGATTGCCCCTAACTTTTGCCTTATCGGTCAACAAAACCGTTTCTAAAATTGGCACTGGTGAAGGAAAACAAAAAATGAATCTGGAAATACCTGAACACATGGTAAAACCCTTTTTAAACCCATTATCAATACAAAAAATACCTATGGTGGGCGATGTAACCTTTAGGTTGTTATCCCGAATAGGTATTCGTACCATTCAAACCCTTTCTGAAATGCCTGCGGAAGTACTTCAACAAATGATAGGAAAAAATGGGTTCGAAATATGGAAAAAAGCCAACGGAATAGACAACAATCCTGTAGAACCCTATACCGAGAGAAAATCAATTTCAACCGAACATACCTTCTCACAAGACACCATAGATTTGGTTAAATTAAAAACCATCCTAATCGGTATGGTCGAAAAACTCGCCTTTCAACTGCGTTCCGAACAATGGTTGACTTCGACTGTGGTAGTCAAGATTCGTTATGCCAATTTTGATACTGAAACTAAACAATGCAAAATAGCCTATACTTCAGCCGATCACATCCTAACCAAAAACGTGATGGAACTATTCGAAAAACTCTTTCAACGACGGATGCGATTGCGTTTGATAGGTATTCGTTTTAGTGGACTGGTTCGTGGTACCTACCAAATCAATCTTTTTGAAGATACCGAAGAAATGCTATCCCTATATGCAGCTATGGATAAAATGAAAAGCCGTTACGGTTTTGATGCCGTAATGCGTTGCGCAGGAGCTTCCTTCAAACCCAACAATAAAGACGAAATTTTAAAACGATCCCATAACTCATAACTCATAACTCAAAATGTATCTCAACTGTCATTCTTTTCATTCCTTGCGTTACGGCACTATACCGCTTGATGACCTTATTAGTCAAGCCGTTTCTTGTGGTGTAAAAGTGATGGCATTAACAGATATCAATACTGTAACAGGAATTTATGATTTTATAAAAGGCTGTGAAGCGGTTGACATTAAACCTTTGGTCGGTATCGAATTTCATTCCGAAAACACAATGCGTTACATCGGTTTGGCTAAAAACGCCAAGGGATTGGCTGCAATGAACCGATTCCTGACCGCTTATAATTTCAGTGGTGAACCTTTACCAATAGTAGCACCAGAACTAGATTCGGTTTTTATTATTTACACCTTGGAAAATGCTCCTGAAACGCTTCGAGAAAATGAGTTTATCGGCATTCGACCAGAAGAAGTTTCGAAACTTTTTTCTGAAACACTCAAAAGTAAAATAACTAAAATGGTAGTGTTGCAACCCGTAACTTTTAGAACCAAAAAAGAATTTAATCTACATAAAATATTAAGAGCCATTGATGCTAATATTATTTTATCAAAACTAACAGAAGCCGATTATTGCAAAACTTCTGAAGTATTAAAACCCTTGGAAACACTCTTGGCTTACTATGCCGAATATCCCGAAATAATATGTAACACTGAACAACTAATTGAACAATGTGATTTTACTTTTGATTATAATACCCCAAAAAATAAAAAGTTTTATACCAATAATCGCCAGTCCGACATTGCTTTACTAACCTCTTTGGCTCATCAAGGAATGCTTTGGCGGTATGGAAAAAAAAATAGTCAAGCTAAAGCTCGTGTGGAGAAAGAACTTAAAGTGATTGATCAATTAGAATTTAGCGGCTATTTTTTGATTACCTGGGACATCATACGATACAGCAATAGTCGGGGTTTTATGCACATTGGTCGTGGTAGTGGTGCCAATAGCATCATCGCCTATTGCCTTGGTATTACCGACATTTGCCCGATAGAATTGGATTTGTACTTTGAACGTTTTTTGAATGAAAATCGAAAAAGTCCTCCTGATTTTGATATTGATTGGAGTTGGAAAGAACGAGATGCAATTCTGGAATACATCTTCAATCGTTATGGCAAAGAGCACGTAGCGTTTTGTGGCACCAATGTCGAATTCAAATACCGTTCTATTTTCAGGGAAGTAGGCAAAGTATTTGGCTTGCCAAAAGATGAATTAGATCAGCTCGCCAAAAATCCGATGAAGCTGCACGATACCAACAGTATCGTGAAATTCGTGCAAGAGTACGGAATGATGCTGGAAAAATACCCCAACCAGCGCAGTATGCATTCCTGTGGCATCCTAATATCCGAAGAACCCATTACCAATTACACCCCTTTAGAAATGCCGCCAAAAGGCTTTCCTATTGTCCTTTTCGATATGCACGTTGCCGAAGATATCGGTTTTGAAAAATTTGACATTCTAAGCCAAAGAGGTATTGGTCATATTGATGACAGCGTAAAATTGATAGAGAAAAACAGAGGCATTCGAGTTAACATAAGAGATACGGCTATTTCTAAAAACGAGGCATTGGCCAATAGTTATTTGGCACAAGGCAAAACCATAGGTTGTTTTTATATCGAAAGTCCTGCAATGCGGGGATTATTGCGAAGATTGAAATGCGACAATTATAAAACCCTAGTTGCGGCTTCCTCCATAATTCGTCCCGGTGTAGCCAAATCAGGTATGATGAAAGAATACATTTTTCGCCACAACAATCCCTCTCGGTTTGAGTATTTCCATACTGTTTTCAAAGAACAATTGGGTGAAACTTATGGGATTATGGTGTATCAAGAAGATGTTATTAAAATTGCCTTACACTATGGTGGCTTACCGGCTGCCGATGGTGATATTCTTCGAAGGGCTATGTCAGGTAAAGGACGCTCTTTCGAAGCCTTGCGAAAAGTGAAAGAACATTTCTTTGCTTCCTGTGTCAAGCAAGGGCATCCTTTGGCATTGAGTGAGGAAATTTACCGTCAGATTGAATCATTTGCAGGGTATTCTTTTTGCAAAGCACATTCCGCTTCTTATGCCGTAGAAAGCTATCAGAGTTTGTATTTAAAAGTCTATTATCCCATTGAATTTATGGTGGCAGTAATCAACAACCAAGGGGGATTTTACCGAACTGAAGTCTATGTCCACGAAGCAAGAATGGCAGGTGCCACAATTCATAATCCTTGTGTTAATAACAGCAATTATGAAACCCATCTCTATGGCACTGATGTGTATTTGGGCTTTATGCATCTGCTGAGTTTAGATAGTAAAATGGCATTATTTATGGAATCAGATCGAGATAAAAATGGTCATTTTACTTCCTTGGAAGATTTCATTAATCGCATCCCAATGGGGATTGAAGGGATAAAAACCTTAATTTTTATAGGTGCATTTCGCTTTACAGGCAAAACCAAGAATCAACTTTTAGTGATCGCCAGTTTGTTGCTCAACAACCTCAAACCTGAAAATAAAAATCTAATGTTGTTGCAAGAACCTGTCAAAGAATTCAAACTGCCCAATTTAGAACGCTCCATTCGAGAAGATGCTTTTGATGAAATCGAACTATTGAGTTTTCCAGTTTCTTGTACCGTTTTTGAATTGCTTCAAACCAAATACCGAGGGGATGTTATGGCTGCAGCTTTGCTCCTACATCACAAAAAGCAAGTCAAAATGTTAGCCTATCTCATTTCGAGAAAACAAGTTCCCACCCAAAGAGGAACGATGTATTTCGGAACTTGGATTGATTACGAAGGCACTTATTTCGATACAGTACATTTCCCTGATAATCTACAACAATATCCTTTTTTAGGCGGAGGATGTTATCTATTATTGGGTACTGTTGAGGTAGATTATCATTTCCCAACGCTAACCATCTCAAAAATGGCAAAGATGCCCTTTGTCCCTGATCCTCGTTATATGGATGCAAAGGATCAATATAAAACTCAGCAACAAATCAAGGAAGATGTGAGCAGCACCCAGAGACTTCCTTATCCGCAAGCCCATGAAATTAATTTGCCGAGACATAAAATGAATTTATAAAGCATGTACGAAAAAGAATAAATTTA
>DMHA01000346.1:5560-10994 GCA_003449615.1 Flavobacterium sp. | reverse complement strand
AAGCGGATTTTAGTACCTGTCGATTTTTCTGAATATTCAGTAGAAGCTTTAAAAGTAGCAGCCCAAATTGCCCAAAAAAATCATTGCGAGATTGTTCTTTTGCATTTGTTAGAATTACCTCATCAATCTAATGAAGCTTTTGGAAACCACAATAGCATTCCAGAGATTATTTTTTTTAAAAATAAAGCTATCAATAATCTTGAAGAATTAATGGATTCCCCCTTTTTAAAAGGAATTGAAGTATTTGAATCTGTCGAATTAAAAAAAGTAGATCAAGGCGTTATCGATTCAAGTATTAAAAACAACATCGATTTGATTGTTATGGGTTCGCACGGAACTTCAGGATTTAAAGAGGAATTGGTAGGCTCTAATACCGAAAAAATTGTTCGTTTTTCCAACATTCCTGTTTTAGTAATCAAAAAAGGGATAAAAGAATTTAAATCTGATAAATTTGTTTTTGCATCCGATTTTTCAAAAGAAGCTCAAAAGCCTTTCAGAAAAATGTTGGAATTTGCCAAAATATTCAAATCAAAATTGTTTTTAGTTACCATTTGCACGCCTGCCAGTTTCAAAACTACTGCTGCTACCGAAAAAATTATGAATGATTTTGTCTCCAATTTTGATCTGGATAGCTATTCTACACAAATTTATAACGATACCAATATTGAGAAAGGAATTATTAATTTTTCAAATGAAGTAGATGCTGATTTAATTGGAATATTCACACATGGTCGGACTGGATTGGCTCATTTTTTCAACGGAAGTATAAGCGAAGATCTAATCAATCATGCTAGCAAACCAATTATAACGTTCAAAATTTGATGAATTGAAAATAATTAGTTCAAGTATTTTTAAGAAAATAAAAATCCCTAAACACTAAAAAATAAGTATTTAGGGATTTTTTTGTTGGTCTACAAGGACTCGAACCTTGAAAGACTGCACCAAAAACAGTTGTGTTACCATTACACCATAGACCAAAAAGCTTGCTGTTAAGCGAGTGCAAATTTAATACAAATTTTAATTTTTACAAATTTTTAATCTCTTTTTATTGAAAAGTTTCTTCTGTTGGGAATATTTGTAAAATTCATCAACCATTGAATGGCCGTTTATAATTTTTTATTTGGTTTTAAAATTAAATAAATCCTTGATATTGATGAAAATAGTTAGCGTTAACTAATCTGCTCAAAGGCTATTGAAGAAGTATTGTTTTTAATTTAATTTTTATTACCCTGTAAATTTTAAAAAAATAAACAAAAAAATGGAGTTTTTAAAACCCCATTTTTTGATTTAATACGTTTTTAAAATGTTTATTACTTTTTCCTAAAAGTGCGAATGTAGTTTACAATATCCCATCGTTGATCATTTGTAATCTCAGTTAATGGCATAGGTCGTCTGGCTTCGGATATTTTCCAAAATAGTTCTCCGTCTGTTTGTTTTTGGATGATTTTAGAACCTAAATCTAAAACTACTTTGGTTACTTTCTCAGAGCTGACACCATCGCCTTTGCCTTCTCTTCCATGACATCGAACACAATCTAACTGATAAGAATGTTTCCCTCTTTCTAGAGAGAATTCATCTGCTGGAAATGGATTCTTCATTTTCACAGCAGTTTTGGGAGCATTCAAAGGGGCTTCGTGTTGGGCAGAGGCAATAGATGGGTATAAAAATGCAAATACAATGAATGCTAATTTTGTAATGATTTGTTTTGGACACTTGTTTTTCATAAAATTATATATTTAAGTAAAATTAATTCAAAAAACGGTTAATAAAATAACACTCAAATTTATGCAAATTATTGAATATCTGCATTATAAAAGCAAAGTATTTCTTGATTTTTTTAGGAATTGATTTGTGCGTTTTTACACCAATAATTTGTTTGTTCCAATTAGGGCTGTCAAAAATATTTAACCCTATTTGCATCTGTTTTAGAAATTATTGTTAATGCGGGTGTCTTTCAATAAAAAAACATTTTCTTTGTATCTGAAAAAAAAATAAATTCTTGTAGATAAATATGGCAACATTTAATTTCAATAAATGGAATACAATTACTGGCTGGTGTGCGTTTGCAGTCGCTTTAATCACTTATACCTTAACCGTTGAACCCACAATGAGCTTTTGGGATTGTGGAGAATACATTGCCACATCGGCAAAACTTCAAGTAGGACATCCTCCTGGAGCGCCATTGTATCAAATGATTGGTGCTTTTTTCGCCATTTTTGCCTTCGATGATAAATATATTGCTTTGATGGTCAATATGATGTCGGTTTTTTCGAGTGCCTTTACTATTTTATTTATGTTTTGGTCTTCGTCGATGATTTTGAAAAAAATAATTTCGCAATATTCTGAGCTCAATAAAAATAATGCTATTGTAATTTTGGGTAGTTCTTTTGTGGGTGCTTTGGCGTTTACTTTTTCGGATAGTTTTTGGGCAAGTGCCGTAGAAGCCGAGGTTTATGCAATGGCTTCCTTGTTTATTGCTTTGCTTTTTTGGTTGGGATTGCGTTGGGAACAAGATATGGATTCGCCAAAAGGCAATAAATGGCTGTTGGTTATTTCACTCGTGATTGGACTTACTTTTGGAGTCCATTTTATGGCATTACTCACCATTCCTGCTATTGGTTTTCTTTATTATTTCAAACATTATAAAGAAGTTACTGTTAAAAATTTCATCATTGCGAATGTTGTTGTGGTGGCTATTTTACTTTTTATTTTCAAATTGTTATTGCCTTTGACGATGGCTTTCTTTGGCAAAACCGAAGTTTTTATGGTCAACGAATTGGGAATGCCATTCGACTCGGGAACTATTTTCGCATTCTTGCTCGTGGTTGCTTTCTTTTATTTTAGTCTAAAATACACTCGTGCCAAAGGTTTAATAAAAGCCAACACTTTAATTTTATGTATTCTTTTCATCCTGATAGGATTTTCGACTTGGATGATGTTGCCCATTCGTGCCAATGCCAATACGGTAATTAATGAGAATAAACCATCAGATGCACGAGAAGTCTTGGCATATTACAATAGAGAGCAATACGGATCAAACCCTTTGTTTTATGGCCCACAATACACCGAAGCTTTTGCTGGTTTGGACAAGGACAATCCTTATTTAGACAAGGCTCCCAATTATGAAAGAGATTACAAAACGGGTAAATATGTTATTGTAAATAATTTCAAAAACGCCGAACAAAATAGCGATGACAATCAAAAAACGTTCTTACCAAGATTGTGGAGTGGCGACAATATTGTGAGTTACATCAGTTTTACCAATCCTCCCGAATTTCGATTGAATCCAGACTATGCTTATGAAGAAGATTTGTCAAAATATGGTGTAGATCCTAGTCAACTTTCGGAAGAAGATTTGGCTCTAGCCACAGCTCAATTGAGAAATGAAATCGAAAAAACAGTTGTCGATTTTAGAAAAGCCTACGCTCAAAAACAGTTGGATACCGAAGATTATGTGAAATTCTTACGCACTTACAGCGATTATTTAATTGTAGAAAAACCAGCAACTGTTGATAATTTGAGGTTTATGGTCGAATATCAATTTGGCTATATGTATTTCAGGTATTTGATGTGGAATTTTGTTGGACGCCAAAACGACATTCAAGGAAAATATGATTATCAAGACGGAAACTGGCTAAGTGGTATTCCGTTTATAGACGAATTGCATTTGGGTTCTCAAAAAAACTTGCCTTCGGACGTTTTGAATAATAAAGGACGAAACGTGTATTTCTTTTTACCCTTTATATTAGGACTCATTGGCATCATGTATCACGCCAGTAGGGATCGAAAAAGTTTTTATGTCCTATTGGTTTTGTTCCTTTTTATGGGATTGGCCTTGAAAATTTACCTCAACGAAAGACCTTTTGAACCTCGAGAAAGAGATTATGCTTTGGTAGGTTCGTTTTATGTTTTTGCCATTTGGATAGGTTTTGGCGTTTATTCCTTGTATGAAAGTATTCAGCAATATTTAGCTCCAAAAATTGCTGGTTCGATAATTATTGGTGCAAGTTTACTGGCTGTTCCTGTATTAATGGGATTCCAAAACTGGGATGACCACGATCGTTCAGGAAAATATACTGCAACAGCATTGGCGAAAGCTTATTTAGAATCTTGTGATCCGAATGCAATCTTGTTTACCATTGGCGACAACGACACTTTTCCGCTTTGGTATGCTCAAGAAATTGAACACATCCGTACCGATGTGAAGATTGTAAATACAAGTCTTTTTATGACCGACTGGTATATTGACCAAATGAAAAGCAAATCATACCAATCCAATCCGTTGCCAATTTCGTTTGTTCACGATGAATATGTAGGAGATAAATTAGATTACACCGCTCATATTCCAAAGGTGGAAAGCCGATGGGAAATCAAAGATTTTATCGATTTTATTAAAAATCCAAAATCTACTATTGAAATGCAAAATGGTCAAACCATCCATTTTTATCCAACCAATAAAATCAGGATTCCTGTTGACAAAGACAACATTATCAAAAACAAAGTGGTTGCTGCAAAATACAATGACTCCATTGTTTCATACATTGACCTTGACATCAAAGGAAACGCCTTGTACAAAAATCGATTGATGATGCTAGACCTTGTAGCCAACAATAATTGGAAAAGACCTATTTATTTCAGTCCGGGCGCCTTTGAAGACGAAGATTATTTGTGGATGAAAAGCTATTTACAACTAGAAGGAATGATATACAAATTAGTTCCAATAAAAACCAAAGTGGACAAAGACACCAACCCAATGGATATGGGCGGACTTGATACTGACAAAATGTATTCGATTGTAATGAAATGGGATTGGGGCAACAGTCGAGGCGATATTTATCACGATCCTGAAACTAGAAAAAACAGCATTTCTTATCGTTCGGTCTTGTCCAGATTAATGGACAAGCTAATTGCCGAAGGAAAATTGGACAAAGCAAAAAAAGTAATCGAATTGTCTCTGACAGAAATGCCAGTAGAAAAATTTGGTTATTACTCGATGGTAGAACCTTTTGCAAAAGGCTATTATGCAGTGGGCGAAAAAAACAAAGCACAACAACTTCTGCAAAAACTGATAGGCAAATACAAAGAAAATCTGAATTATTATGGCACTTTAACTTCCGCAGATCAAGCAAGTTTAGCAATGGATATTATTACCGATATTGAACGTTACAGGAGTTTACTCACGGTAATGAAAGAAAGTGGCGATTTGCAATTTTATAATAAAAACCGAATAGCATTTAATACCTATATTAAAATGTTTGACCGTTTTGGGCGAGATAGAGAGTGATACTATTACCAAAGAAACTTTTAGAAATTTATAACTTTGTATAAAACAAGAGTCGTGGGTGTAGATTTGAAACCTGAAACTTTAAACTCTTAAACATTAAATTCTAAGATTTGAAACTTGAAACCTGAAACTCTTAAACTCTTAAACTCT
>DMHA01000346.1:0-5417 GCA_003449615.1 Flavobacterium sp. | reverse complement strand
TTAAACCCTTAAACCTTTAAACCCTTAAACCTTTAAACCCTTAAACCCTCTAACCTCCTATGCCAAGTATTTTTACCAAAATTATAAATAGAGAAATTCCAAGTTATAAAATCGCTGAGGACGATAATTTTATTGCTTTTTTGGATGTAAATCCCAATGCAAAAGGACATACTTTGTGTGTTCCAAAACAAGAAATAGATAAAATTTTTGATATTGATGATGATTTGTATCTTGGATTGATGCAATTTTCCAAAAAAATAGCTTCAGCACTCGAAAAAACAGTTGCCTGCAAAAGAATAGGAATGGCAGTTATAGGTCTTGAAGTGCCGCACGCTCATGTTCATTTAATTCCTTTGAACGAAATGGACGAAATGCGTTTTCAGAAAAAAGTGTCAATGTCCAAAGAAGAATTTGAAGTTTTGGTTAAAGAAATTCAGGCTAATTTGTAGATGCTGGAATTTATAGAATTATTTCAGCAAGTACAAACTAGTTCGTAAAACAGTGTTCTCGAAAGTGTCTTGGTTTGGAATTCCTTTAAATTAATTTCAAAGTGGAAAATTACAAAAAAGGAAATCTCAATAGGTTTGAAATCTCCTTTTATCATTTTCTGTATTTAGGAAAATTTATTTTTTAACTAAACTAATTAAGAATAATAAAATCCAAGCTCCAACTGCAGCAACAATAATTTGCCAAAGCAAACCGCCACCGCCTAGTCCCAATTTTGAAGCAAGCCAACCTCCAAAAACACTACCAATAATACCTACGATAATGTTTCCAAACAAACCAAATCCGCTACCTTTCCATAACTGACCTCCTAGCCATCCTGAAATAGCACCAATCAAAAGAAAATACAAAAATCCCATAGAGTTATTTTTTATAAGTTAATATGATAAATTTATAAAAAAAAAGTAAGTGTAATACAATATAAGACAGTTATTTGTAAATATTATTTTTTTGGAATTTAATGAGGTAGGAATAATTTTCATTAAATTAATTCAGTAACTTTAAAACTAACTTGCATTGTGGTGCCTTTTCCAATTTCGGAATGTAAGACTTTTATGGTTCCTTTGTGGTATTCTTCGACAATCCTTTTGGTTAGGGATAATCCCAAACCCCAACCGCGTTTTTTGGTGGTAAATCCAGGTTCAAAAATACTTTTGAATTGATTTTTAGGAATGCCACTTCCTGTATCTGAAATATTAATTTTAATAAATCCTCCTTCGTGCAAGACTTCTAGCGAAAGTTTTCCTCTGCCTTTCATAGCATCGATAGCGTTTTTGACCAAATTTTCAATCGTCCAGCTATGCAAAGTAGGATTAAACAAAACAATAACTCGGGCATCTGGTCCTTTGAATGAAAACTCAATTTGTTTTGAAAATCGGGATTGCAAATAGGTATAAGATTTTTGCGTTTCTTCGATAATATCTTTGTTTTCTAATTTTGGTTTTGACCCGATATTAGAGAAACGTTCGGTAATGGTTTTTAAGCGTTCAATGTCTTTCTGAATTTCTTGAACGGTTATTTCATCGACATTTTCGGATTTCAGGATTTCTACCCAGCCCACAAGAGAAGTCAGTGGTGTGCCAATTTGATGGGCTGTTTCTTTTGCCATTCCTGCCCAAAGTTTGTTTTGAGTTGCCATTTTGGTACTCTTATAAAAATTATAAACCAAAGCGGCAAACAGGACAATAATGAGCAATAAAGCAATTGGATAATACTTTAATTTGTTGAGTAATGATGAATCGCCGTAGTAAACAAGGTTATATCTGTTAGAATCATATTGAACTTTAATAGGTTTATTTTGGTTTTTAATTTCATTAAGAAACTTCTTTAACTTGATAGAATCTTTTGCGATTTCATCAATATTTAAGGTGCTTATAATTTCCCCTTTTGAATCGGTTAAAATTAAGGGAATGTTTTTGTTGTTTTCGAGAATAAAAGTAGGGAGTTCAATTTCAGTGTCTAGATCGGCTGTCATTAAATTTTTGTGTGCGTTGGCCCAAAGGTTCATTTTTAGTCGTTCTTCCTGTTTGAAAATTTGGAAAAAAGTATAGGTATTCCAAAGTATCAATGAAATAATCAAAAAGGAAGCAAAAATAATGATCCAACGGCTGGTGTTTCTACTTTTGGAAAACGGCATAAATTGATTTTTGAGGCATAAATATAATAATTTCAATAGCAATTTCAATATTAAATTTGAATAGTAATCCCATTAATGATTTCACTTTCTATTTAGATATTCAAAAAATAGGTTCTACTGGAATTTGTGTGAAAAGCTAAAACAATTAAAATTAATCCAGCTTACAAAAGGGAGCCGCAAATAAATAAACCATTAAGCTCATTAATAAAATTAAGTTTCAATCCTCTTAATGAACCTTAATATTAATGGTTTGAAAAAATAAGCTAAATTTTTATACTATTTCCAAAAGAACAAATTTTCTTTACGGTTAAAATATTTGGTCTTCCACACAAATACCAGTAGAACCAAAAAATAGAATTGGTTTGCCAATTGAATAATAACTGAAGACAGATTGTTTTATTTTGTTTAAAACCAAAAATTCCGCAAACCCACTAAAATTTAGAATGGATTTTTCTTCATTTTGAAAAAACAAAGTTCGAATTTTTTTAATGAATGGATTAGGGAGAAAATAGGAGAAATCATTTTTTGGCTACTAATAAAGAAATTGATATATTTGTAAATCAAAATTTTGCATCAGCATAAATTTTAACGCTGATTTAGCTCATATTTTTAAACAGAATAACAACAATAAATAAAATATAACACGATGGAAGTTACAGGAAAAATTAAAGTAATAAGTGCTGAACAACAAATTAGCCCAACTTTTAGAAAAAAAGAATTGGTTATAACCACCGATGAGCAATATCCACAATCAATTATGATTGAATTTGTACAAGACAAATCAGATTTATTAAACAATTTTTCGGTTGGTGAAAACGTAAAAGTTTCTATCAATTTAGGTGGAAGAGAATGGGTAAATCCACAAGGCGAAACCAAATATTTCAATAGCATTAAAGGATGGAGAATAGAAAAAATAGTAGATGCTACTGCCACAGCTCCAGCACAAGCACCACCAATGCCAGCAGCAGCTTTTCCGCCTGCAACTGTCCTAAACGAAGAGGGACCAGACGATTTGCCGTTTTAAATAAAAACTCAAAATCCTTGATAATTTCTCAAGGATTTTTTTTTGGCGTTTTTATGAATTTAATTCAGTTTAACAATCGCTCCCAAACCTAATTGACTTCCAATTTTGGGATAGACATAAGCAGTAGTTTTTTTCTTTTTTCCAAAACTTACCGACTTAAAAGGATTCCAATAAGAAACAATCAAGCCCGATGCCAAACCGATTCCTGCACCAGCTAGAACATCGGAAGTATAGTGTTTGTTGTTGGCAATTCGTAAAACTCCTGTTGCTGTTGCAAACAAAAACCCGCTACTCGCATACCATATATTCGAATCTTTGTATTCGTAATATAACAAAGCAGCATTAGTAAAAGCAATGGAAGTATGCCCCGAAGGAAAGCTAAAGTCATCTGACCTGTCTGGTCTTGGCTCCTTAACAGTATGCTTCAAGGCTGTAAAAACTGTACCACCTATTGCATTGGCAACAATAATATTAATAGTTTGATGTTGAAAATCGTTCTTTGGTTTATATCCAAAAGTTTTTCCCAAATAGATTTGAGCCACAGGAACAAATGGAAGGTAATCATCAGATGTAGTATGAAAATTTTCGCCAAAAAAATGATTAGCGTTTTTTTGTAAATCAGCATTAAGAGCTGTATTCATTAACAAGGCACCCGAGGCGATTAGTGCAACTGGAGCAATGAATTGTTTATTTGAAACTTTGTCCATATTTTGAACGGTTGCAATAGTATCTTTGGTTTGTGCATTGGCAGCAAAAGTGAACAAACTCAAAACAATCATTATTAATTTGGTTTGCATAGTTTCTAAAAGGTTTTTATAAAAAACGATAAAGAAAAGCATAAAAAAATAAGAATAAACAAAAAGGTTTAATTGATTTGGGGTAAAGCGACCACAAAATTGATATGAAATTTTTAAAAATCACTATATTTGAGTTAAATAAAATTATTTGTTATGGAAACACAAACGCTTATTGTAAAAACAAATAGGTTGCCTTTAGTGAATTTTCCCTTTAAATATTGTAATTCCTCCATTTGATTCCTATTCTTTCTTTATGGAAAACCCATTTACCGACGACTATTTTATGAAAAAAGCTTTGCAAGAGGCAGAAATGGCTTTTGAGAAAGACGAAATACCTGTGGGTGCCATTATTGTAATCGACAATAAAATTATCGCCCGTGCTCACAATCTAACAGAAACACTAAACGATGTTACGGCGCACGCCGAAATGCAAGCTATAACTGCTGCAGCCAATTTTCTTGGCGGAAAATATTTAGTGGGTTGCACACTTTATGTCACTTTGGAGCCCTGCCAAATGTGTGCTGGAGCTTTGTATTGGAGCCAAATTTCTAAAATTGTTTTTGGTGCCAGTGATGAGCATCGAGGTTTTGAAAAAATGGGTACACAATTGCATCCCAAAACTACTATTGTTCGCGGTGTTCTGGCCAATGAAGCTTCGGAATTGTTGAAGGCTTTTTTTGCAAAAAGGAGAAAATAATTTGTTTTGCTTGATTGTTCTTAATCTCTAACCATCTTCACATAAAGATTGCTTGCCATTTTATTGGAAATAGACAATTCAGCTGTTTCATTTATTATTATTTTCAAGGATAAATCATAGCTTTCTTTTGAAATGATTTCAATTTTCGAGCCCAAAGCAATTTCTTGTTTGTCTAAATATTTTAGAAATTCAGCGGAAGAATCTTTAACTCCTACACAAATAGCCCTTTGGTTTAGGGCCAAATCTGAAAGTAGTAGCTTGTCCGTTTTTGCCATTCTTCCTTGTGCATCTGGAATGGGATCGCCGTGTGGATCTTCGGTGGGATTGCCCAGAAAATCATCCAATTTGTTGATGAGTTGCTCGGATTTGATGTGCTCTAATTGTTCGGCAATATCGTGAACTTCATCCCAAGCAAAATTCAATTTTCCGACTAAAAATACTTCCCACAAACGGTGTTTTCTCACAATCATTTTGGCAGTAAGTTGCCCTTTATCGGTCAAAGAAACGCCTTGGTATTTTATATAATTCACTAAATTTTTTTCAGCCAATTTCTTCAACATATCAGTCACTGAGGAGGCCTTAGTTTCCATTATTTCGGCGATGGCATTGGTGTTCACTTCTGTATCAGTTACAGAGGTAAGATGATAAATTGCTTTTAGGTAATTTTCTTCTGAAAGAGTCATTTTGAGGTAGAAGTTAGAAGTTAGAAGATGGAAGATGGAAGATGGGAGATGGGTGAAGGTCGAAGAATGCAAGTTA
>DMHA01000436.1 GCA_003449615.1 Flavobacterium sp. | reverse complement strand
TTGGAATTTGAGATTTGGAATTTGAGATTTGGAATTTAAAAATAATAAGTATTAAATTAGGGGTTCAATTATTGGAATCCAAAAGAAATTATAAAATTGAAAACAAATACAAAGATTGCAATTATAGGATTGGGATATGTAGGTTTACCTTTGGCACGATTGTTTGCTACCAAATATTCTGTAATAGGTTTTGACATTAATCAGTCTCGGATTGATGAACTAAAAAAAGGAATCGATAAAACACTCGAGATTGATTCCGAAAGCATGCAAAAAGTATTGGTTGATACTTCGACAACTGAAAACGGACTCTATTGTACTTCTTCTTTGTCGGAAATTCAGGATTGCAATTATTTTATTGTAACGGTTCCAACTCCAGTCGATAAAAACAATCGCCCCGATTTGACTCCACTATACAAATCAAGTGAAACCGTAGGAAAGGTATTGAAAAAAGGCGATATTGTTATTTATGAATCTACCGTTTATCCTGGTGTAACCGAAGAAGAATGTGTGCCTGTTTTGGAAAAAATATCCAATTTAAAATTCAATGTCGATTTTTTTGTGGGCTATTCACCCGAAAGAATCAATCCAGGAGATAAAGAACACACCGTAGATAAAATTCTGAAAGTTACTTCGGGTTCTACTCCTGAAATTGGACAAAAAGTGAATCAATTGTATCAATCGATTATCACCGCTGGAACTCATCTTGCCCCTTCGATAAAAGTCGCCGAAGCTGCCAAAGTAATCGAAAATTCGCAACGCGATATCAATATTGCTTTTGTGAACGAATTGGCCAAAATTTTCAATATTTTAGAAATTGACACTCACGCTGTGTTGGAAGCGGCAGGAACAAAATGGAATTTTTTGCCTTTCAAACCGGGATTAGTTGGCGGACACTGCATTGGGGTCGATCCTTATTATTTGGCCCAAAAAGCCCAAGAAAACGGGTATCATCCTGAAATAATTTTGGCAGGTCGCCGCCTGAATGATAGTATGGGAGAATATGTTGCCTCGCAAGTAGTCAAACTCATGATAAAAAAAGGCGTGACCATTAATGGTGCAAATTTATTGATGTTGGGTATTACCTTCAAAGAAAACTGTCCCGATGTTCGCAATACTAAAATTGTAGATGTAGTCAAAGCACTGGAAGATTACGGAATTCAAGTGAGCATTTATGATCCTTGGGCAAGTGTTGAAGAGGTGTTAAAAGAGTACGGATTAACAATTCATAATGAACCACCAACAGTCATTTTTGATGCTATAGTTTTAGGAGTGGCTCACAACGAATTTTTAGATTTGAACATCGATGCTCTCAAAAATCGGAATAGTGTTGTTTATGATGTGAAAGGTATTTTGGGCGATAAAACCGATGGGAAGTTGTAAGTAAGTTAGAAGTTAGAAGTTAGGAGTTAGAAGTTAGGAGTTAGAAGTTAGGAGTTAGAAGTTTGGAATTTGGAATTTGAGATTTGGAATTTAGTTTTTAAACACAAAGACTTATTAAAAATTTATAGACTATTTAATAATGAAAAAAATACTGATTACAGGAGGTGCAGGATTTATTGGTTCACATGTGGTGCGTCGTTTTGTTCAAAAATATTCAGCATACCACATTTTCAATTTAGATGCCCTTACTTATGCGGGTAATTTGGAAAACATTTCCGATATTGAAAATGAATCCAATTATACTTTTGTAAAAGGAGATATTACCGATGATTTTTTTATTAGTAATTTGTTTCAAGAACATCAGTTTGATGGAGTGATTCATTTGGCTGCCGAATCGCACGTCGATCGTTCTATCGAAGACCCTATGGCATTTGTGAAAACCAATGTAATTGGAACTGTAAATTTGCTCAATGCAGCAAGAAAACAATGGGCAAATAATACCGAAGGTAAAAGGTTTTACCACATCAGCACCGATGAGGTTTATGGTTCGTTGGGTGCCGAAGGTTTGTTTACTGAAACCACGCCCTACGATCCCAATTCTCCTTATTCGGCATCCAAAGCCAGTTCTGATCATTTTGTGAGAGCTTATGGTGAAACTTACGGATTGCCGTTTGTATTGACCAATTGTTCCAATAATTATGGACCCAATCATTTTCCTGAAAAATTAATTCCATTATTTATTAATAATATAATCAACCACAAGCCTTTACCTGTTTATGGCGACGGAAATTACACTCGCGATTGGCTGTTTGTAAAAGATCATGCACTGGCCATTGATTTGGTTTTTCACAAAGGGAAGAATCATGAAACCTATAATATTGGTGGTTTTAATGAATGGAAAAACATCGATTTGGTAAAAGTTTTGTGTCAAATTATGGACTCAAAACTAGGAAGAACTGCGGGAGAATCCGAAAAATTAATCACTTATGTCAAAGACCGTCCAGGGCATGATTTGCGTTATGCCATTGATGCCAATAAAATAAATAAAGAATTAGGTTGGAAACCATCAGTAACTTTTGAGCAAGGATTAGAAATTACTATCGATTGGTATTTAAGTAATCAGAAATGGCTTGATAATGTAACTTCGGGAGATTATGAAAAATATTATGAGAAGATGTATTCTTAGAGGTTAGAGGTTAGAGGTTTGGAATTTGGTCCCGAAGCTTTGGGATTGGAATTTTTATTTGGATTTAAGTTTTGGAATTTGTAAAAATTAAGAACCATGAATTGGTATGTAGTATATACAAAGCCCAAGTGGGAAAAAAAGATAGCAGAGCGATTGAATGAAAGAGGAATAGTTACCTATTGTCCGTTGATTACTAAAGTAAGTCAATGGTCTGATCGTAAAAAAACAATAGCTGTGCCTTTATTCAATTCTTATATTTTTGTTCAAATTGAAGAGAAAAATCGAAATCAAGTTTTTGTAGTTCCAGGAGTTGTCCGTTATTTGTTTTGGTTGGGAAAACCTGCAATTGTTAGAAACTCGGAGATTGAATCCATAAAGCATTGGCTTTCAGAACCACAGGTATTTGATGTAGTAGTCGATCAGTGGAAAAAAGGAAATAAAATTGTTTTGGAGTCAGGACCTTTTGCAAGTCAAACGGCAGTCATTCAAGAAGTCAAACAAAACCATTATATTTTGATTTTAGAATCTTTGGGTTGTGTTCTGAAAGTGAATAAAAAAGAGTTGTAATATTTGTACACTTAAAATGGATTTTAAAAAAAATGTTTTTTAGAGGAATTGTTTTTATCAATAATTTTGATATTTCACATTATGTTCAAAAAACAACCAATATTTTTTTATTTACCATAAATTTGCAAACTTTTGATAATTTCGTAAACCCATTATGGGATTTGCAGCGGCGAAGCCGTTAGAAGTTAGAAGTTAGAAGTTAGAAGTTAGAAGTTAGAAGTTAGCAGTTAGCAGTTAGAAGTTAGAAGTTAGAAGTTAGAAGTTAGAAGTTAGA
>DMHA01000060.1:5195-8754 GCA_003449615.1 Flavobacterium sp. | reverse complement strand
CCCCAGCCCTCCCCGAAGGGGAGGGAGTCTAACAACTAAAATATAAAAGGTCGTTTTTAAAGAAAATATAAATAATTAAAATATACCCTGTTTCGGCTCCCCTCTCCTTTGGAGAGGGGCTGGGGGTGAGGAAAATGAAAAACGGAGTTTACGACATATTAAAAGCACGATTTCTTATTCAAGATGATGCCATCAAAAGTTGGCGTTTTATTGTCTTTTTGATTGTTCTAGCCATAATAATGATTGCAAACACGCAACGTTTTGAACAAAAAGTATTTGAAGAAGCTGAACTCACAAAGCAAGTAAAAGAACTTCGTTCGGAATTTGTGGACAGACGCTCGCAATTAATGAAATTAAAAATGGAATCGACTGTTTCTGAAAAAATGGCCAAAAGTCAAATTTTTCCATCAACAGTTCCTCCAACAAAAATAAAAGTCAAAAAAACAGTAGAAGAAAAAAATTTCTTTCAAAAATTATGGCAATAGAAGATAAAAATAATTCATACAGAATTTATCTGGTAGCGTTCATCATTTTTATGATGGCACTGGCTATTGCTATGAAATTGACTAATATTCAATGGGTCAAAGGAGATTATTATAGAAAATTAGCCAAAGACAGAACGGTAAAGAATTTTATTATTCCGGCCAATAAAGGGAATATTTATTCAGCCGATGGAAGTCTTTTGGCTACTTCAATTCCAAATTATGAAATTCGATTTGATGCTGTAGCTCCAGAATCAGAAGTTTTTGAAAAAAACATAAAACCATTGGCCGATTCTTTATCTCTTCTTTTGAAGAAACCAAGTGGTTTTTATTTGAACGAATTGCGAAAAGCGAGAGCTAATAAAAACAGATATTATTTAATTGCACGTGATTTGAGTTATACTGAATTTATAAAATTAAAAGGCTTTCCATTATTCAATCTCGGGGCTTACAAAGGCGGAATTATTATTGAACAAGAAACTATTCGAGAACATCCCATTGGAAAAATTGCAGAACGAACAGTTGGATATATTGGATTTGATGACAAAGGAAATGAAAATCCAGTGGGTATCGAGGGGGCTTTCGAAAAATATCTTGAAGGCAAAGACGGGAAAATTTTAAAGCAAAAAATTGCTAAAGGCCAGTGGAAACCCATTCGTGATGTTAATGAAATAGATCCTCAAGACGGATACGATATTGTGTCCACAATAGATGTTTATATTCAGGATATAGCTCATCACGCCTTGTTAAAACAGTTAGAACTTTATGAGGCTGATCACGGTTGTGTTGTTGTTATGGAGACTAAAACTGGACATGTGAAAGCTATTACTAATTTAGGAAGAAACCTCAAATCTGGTTTGTATTCTGAAAGGTTAAATTATGCAATTGGCGAATCGCACGAACCAGGTTCCACTTTCAAATTGGTGGATTTAATGATTCTATTGGAAGATAAAAAAATAGATACTAGCGCCGTTTTTAATACGTATGGCGGCGTTATCAAATATTCTGGAAGATCCGTAAGAGACTCAAAAGATGGTGGTTATGGCAAAATCTCATTGGCACGAGGATTCGAAGTTTCATCAAATACTGTATTGGTTCAGGCAGTGTATAATAATTATAAAAACAATCCAAGCCAATTTGTAAATCACATCAATGCAATAGGGTTGAATAAAAAATTTGGATTAGAATTCAAAGGCGAAGGAGTTCCAATAATTCCGCAGCCAAGCGATAAAAACTGGTCTAATATTTCGCTTCCGTGGATGGCTTTTGGATATGGAGTTTCTCTAACTCCGATGCAAACACTTTCATTTTATAATGCGGTTGCCAATGATGGAAAAATGGTCAAACCACAACTTGTTTCCGAAATAAAACAATGGGATAAAACCATCAAAAAGTACAAGACAGTAGTTCTAAATCCGAAAGTATGCTCCCGTGAAACCATCTCGAAACTAAAAGCAGTTTTACAAAATGTGGTCAAAAAAGGAACCGGAAAAGAATTGTATTCAAAAGATTTTTCGATGGCAGGAAAAACAGGAACTGCCCAAGTAAATTATGCGAAAAATGGCGGTTCTGAAAAATATTATGCGTCCTCATTCGTAGGTTATTTTCCAGCAGAAAATCCTAAATATTCTTGTATTGTGGTGGTTCACAAACCCAATACTTCAAAAAACAATTATTATGGAGCCGATGTTGCAGGACCAGTTTTTAAAAGAATTGCACAAAAGATTTTTACCGATTCACCATCGACTAATGAGATTAATAATATTAACAAAAAAGTATTAAAACAAGAAAAAGACTATAACTCCTATTATGCTAAAACACAAAAAGAGCAAAAGTCAATTGTTCCAAATGTAAAAGGAATGGCAGGAATGGATGCTGTTACCTTATTTGGAAATCTTGGATTGAAAGTAAAAATTATTGGCATTGGAAAAGTCAAAAAACAATCCATACAAGCTGGAGAACCATTAAATAAAAATGCAATTATAACATTAGAATTATCGTAGCCCCACCCAGCCTCCCCGAAGGGGAGGAGAAAAAAGGAAATAAATGAGTACAGTTTTAAAAGAAATAATCTACAAAGTAGCCATCGAAGCCGTGAAAGGTTCGACGGATATTGCTATCGATAAAATAGAATTTGATTCTAGAAAAATTGGTGCCAATGATGCTTTTGTGGCTATTAGAGGTACAATTTCAAACGGTCACGATTATATTGAAACGGCGATTTGGAATGGTGCAATTGCCATTATTTTTGATACTTTGCCAGAAAATATCACTCACGGAATTACTTATATTCAGGTAAAAGATACCAATAAAGCTTTGGCTTTTATGGCAGCCAATTATTTTGGAAATCCATCCGAAAAATTGAAATTAGTTGGCATTACTGGAACAAACGGCAAAACTACAATTGCATCTTTGTTGTACCAATTATTCAAAAAAGCAGGTTTCAAAGTGGGATTATTGTCCACCGTGAAAATTTTGGTTGATGAGGTAGAATATAAAGCAACACATACCACACCAGATTCAATTACAATCAATCATTATCTAAGAGAAATGGTTGAGGCTGGAGTTGAATACTGTTTTATGGAAGTAAGTTCCCACGGAATTCATCAAAAACGAACTGAAGCCTTGCATTTTGTGGGTGGAATTTTCACCAATCTATCTCACGATCATTTAGATTATCACCCCACTTTTGCCGAATATCGAGATGTAAAAAAATCGTTTTTCGATAATTTGCCAAAAACCGCATTTGCATTATCCAATATTGACGACAAAAATGGTCAAGTAATGTTGCAAAACACGGTTGCCAAAAAATTGACTTATGCTTTAAAATCCTACTCCGATTACAAAGCACAAATTCTTGAAAATCAATTGTCTGGATTACTTCTGAAAATCAATGGAAATGAAGTTTGGGTAAAACTCATTGGCACTTTCAATGCTTATAATTTACTCGCCATTTACGGAACAGCAATCGAATTAGGATTGGAAAGTCTAGAAGTACTTCGGTTGTTATCTGATTTAGAAAGTGTTTCAGGAAGGTTTCAATTTATAGTTTCCAATTCGAATATTACCGCCATTGT
>DMHA01000060.1:0-5011 GCA_003449615.1 Flavobacterium sp. | reverse complement strand
GCCAAACGCCCAATTATGGCAGGAATAGCTACTGAATTGAGCGATAAAGTTATTCTAACTTCTGATAATCCTAGAAATGAAGATCCAGAAGTTATTATCAACGAAATGGAAAAAGGTGTTGCCCCTCAAAATTTTAAAAAATCATTATCAATTACCGATAGAAAACAAGCCATCAAAACTGCTTGTCAACTAGCTCAAGCCAACGATATTATTCTCATTGCGGGAAAAGGACACGAAACTTATCAAGAAATTCAAGGTGTTCGCCACAATTTTGACGATATGAAGATTGTGACAGAACTGTTAGACCAATTAAATAAATAAAAACGATGTAATAATAAAAATTGACGATTTTTCTGAAATCTGCAATCTGCAATCTAAAATTAAAAAATATGCTATACTATTTATTTGAATATTTAAACAGAACGATGGATATTCCTGGAACAGGAGTTTTTCAATACATCACATTTAGATCAGCAATGGCTTTTATTCTTTCCCTGCTTTTGTCAACCATTTATGGAAAAAGAGTGGTTGGTTTTTTGAGAAGACAACAAATTGGCGAAACGGTTCGCGAACTAGGCTTGGCAGGTCAAAATGAAAAGGCAGGAACACCAACAATGGGGGGATTGATTATCATATTTGCCACCTTGATTCCCGTTGTTCTTTTTACCAAACTTCTAAATATCTATATTGTATTGTTGATTGTAACCACTTTGTGGATGGGAACCATTGGTTTTATCGACGATTATATTAAAATATTCAAGAAAGACAAGCAAGGTTTAAAAGGAATATTCAAAGTTTTTGGACAAGTGGGATTGGGTTTAATTGTTGGAACGGTACTTTATTTTCATCCCAGTGTAAATATTAGAACCGATACCGCTAGAGGGGATATTTTTAACCAAACATCGGAAACTGTAATTAAAGCCGCACCAGTTTATGAAAAGTCAACAGCTACCACGATTCCCTTTTTTAAAAACAATGAGTTTGATTATGCAGAATTATTGGCTTGGACTGGCGAAGGCTATGAAAATTGGGCTTGGCTGATTTTTATACCAATCGTGATTTTTATCATCACTGCGGTTTCAAACGGAGCTAATTTAACCGATGGTATAGACGGTTTGGCTGCTGGAACTTCGGCAATTTCAGTCTTGGCTTTGGGGATTTTTACTTTCGTTTCAGGAAATTTAGTTTTATCTAATTATCTGGACATTATGTACATTCCCAATTCGGGTGAAATGACGGTATTCATCTCGGCATTTGTTGGGGCATTAATTGGATTTCTTTGGTACAATTCCTATCCAGCTTCTGTATTTATGGGTGATACAGGAAGTTTAACCATTGGAGGCGTGATTGCTGTATTGGCGATAGCCGTTCGAAAAGAGTTATTAATTCCTTTATTATGTGGTGTATTTTTAGTCGAAAATTTCTCGGTGGTATTGCAAGTTGCTTATTTCAAATATACTAAAAAACGTTTTGGCGAAGGCCGAAGAATTTTTCTGATGGCTCCTTTGCATCATCATTATCAAAAGAAAGGTTATCACGAAAGTAAAATTGTAACCCGATTTTGGATTGTCGCTATTATGTTGGCAATTCTTTCGATAGTTACTTTAAAACTTCGCTAAAAACAATTAAAAATTACGAATTAAAAATTAAAAATTTATAAAGAACTAAAAAATAACAAAATGAAAGAAAACATAATTCAGGAAAAATCATTCCAGTTTGCAGTTAGGATAATTAATTTATACAAGCATTTAACAACAAACAAAAAAGAATTCATTTTAAGCAAACAAATTTTAAGAAGTGGAACATCAATTGGAGCAAACATAGAGGAATCAATTGGAGGACGTTCAGATAAAGAGTTTTTGTTCAAACTAGAAATTTCATACAAAGAAGCAAGAGAAACAATTTATTGGTTAAAGCTTTTAAAAGCAACAGATTATATTTCTGTCAACGAATTTGAAAGCATTGGTATAGAAGCTGAAGAAATTTGCAAAATATTGGCAAAAATTATAATAACACTTAAAGGTAAAATGTAAATCATTTAAAAATTAAAAATCACGAATTAAAAATTGAATACGAGGAATTAGAATTACTCAAATTCAGTTAATCATTATCAAAATTTTTAATTTTTAATTCTCAATTTTTAATTTAAAATGAAAAGATTAGTAATTCTTGGCGGTGGCGAAAGCGGGGTTGGAACAGCAATTCTTGGAAAGAAAAAAGGATATGATGTTTTTGTGTCCGATTATGGGAAAATAAAAGAAAATTACAAAGAAGTTCTTATTAGTAACAACATTGTTTGGGAAGAAGAAAAGCATACAGAAGCATTGATTTTGAATGCCGATGTGGTGATGAAAAGTCCAGGTATTCCTGAAAAAAAATCACCAATTGTAATCAAGCTTGTCGAAAAAGGAATTCCAGTAATTTCTGAAATTGAGTTTGCAGCACCATTCACAAAAGCCATCACAATTGGAATTACAGGCAGCAACGGAAAAACAACAACAACAATGCTCACCTATCATTTGCTAAAATCAGCAGGTTTGAATGTGGGTTTGGGAGGCAATATCGGGAAGAGTTTTGCTTGGCAAGTTGCCGAAGATCAATTTGATAGTTATGTTTTGGAATTGAGCAGTTTTCAGTTGGATGGGATTATAAATTACAAGCCTCATATTGCAATAATTACCAATATTAGTCCAGATCATTTAGACCGATACGATTATAAATATGAAAATTACATTGCATCAAAATTTAGAATAACAATGAACCAAACCGAGGATGATTTTCTCATTTATGATGCCGATGACAAAGCCATTGGAGAATGGTTACAAAACAATAAAACCAAAGCAAAATTAATTCCTTTTTCGCTGACAAAAACACTCGAAATGGGAGCCTTTATAAAAGATAAAACAATGGAAATAAACATCATCAACGAGGAAGAATTCACAATGGAAACCGAAACTATGGCACTTGAGGGATTGCATAATATGAAAAATGCAATGGCAGCAACTTCTGTGGCAAAATTGATGGAAATTAGAAATAAAACCATCAGAGAAAGTTTGTCCAATTTTCTAGGAGTAGAGCATCGACTTGAAAAAGTGTTTAAAATTCAAAATGTGCAGTACATCAACGATTCGAAAGCCACCAATGTAAATGCTACCTTTTTTGCATTAGGTAGTATGAAAACCCCAACCGTTTGGATTGTGGGAGGTGTTGACAAAGGGAATGATTACCACGAATTGATGGCATTGGTTCGTGAAAAAGTGAAAGCCATCATTTGTCTTGGTATTGACAATAAAAAAATAATAGACGCTTTTGGCAACGTGGTCGATATAATGCTTGAAGTCAATTCTATGGAAGATGCCGTGAAAATGGCCCAAAGATTTTCAGAAAAAGGCGATACAGTTTTGCTATCACCAGCTTGTGCTAGTTTCGATTTATTCGAAAATTATGAAGACAGAGGAAATCAGTTTAAGCAAGCGGTAAGGAATTTATAATTTTAGATTTTAGATTGCAGATTTTAGATTTGTAAATAGATGCTGATAAATTATTTATATGACAACTGACGAACTTAAATTTAGAACAAAGAATTTTTCTGTAATGGTTATTGATTTGGTTGAACGATTGCCAAATTCAATTTCTGTTAGAGTTATAGCTAATCAAATCGTTAAAAGCGGAACATCGGTTGGTGCCAATTACAGAGCAGTATGTAGGGCAAGAAGTGACAAAGAGTTTGTTTCTAAAATGAATATTGTTTTAGAAGAAGCGGATGAAACTTTGTTTTGGATAGAAATAATTATAGCAAAACAATGGATGACTAAACCAGAGTTAGAGATTATTTGGAAAGAAGGAAATGAATTAACTGCCATATTTGTTAGTTCTTTAAAGACTGTTAATGACAGAATTAAAAAAGTTAATAAATCATAGACTAGCATTAATCTAAAATCTAAAATCTAAAATTCAAATGAAAGAACTAGTAAACAATCTAAAAGGAGACAGGGTAATATGGGCATTTGTAGCCTTATTATGCTTGTTTTCGTTTATGCCTGTTTTTAGTGCGAGTAGTAATTTGGCATACATTGGTCAAGGAACGGGCAATACTATCAGTTATTTGTTAAAACATTTAGCTCATATTTTTATTGGGTTAGTTATGATTTATTGGGTACATAAAGTGCCTTTTCATTATTATAGAGGGCTTTCAAAAATTGGGTTACCCATAGTTTGGCTTTTGTTGGGCTATACCTTATTGAAAGGAACCGTAATTGCAGGGGCAAACGCAAGCCGTTGGATTCAAGTACCGTTCATTGGAATTTCTTTTCAAACATCCACATTGGCAGCGCTTGTTTTATTCGTTTTTGTTGCTAGATATTTATCAAAAAAAAATCCCGAACCAATAACTTTTCAGTCCTCATTTATTGAACTCTGGATTCCGGTTTTTATCACTTTAGGATTAATTTTACCGGCCAATTTTTCTACCACAGCATTGATATTTTCTATGATAGTAATGTTGACATTCGTTGGAAAATATCCCTTGAAATATTTAGGTTTTATCATTGGAACAGGAATAGTGGCATTACTGCTTTTTTATGGAATGTCGAAAGTATTTCCAGATGCAAATATGTTCAGCAGAGTCAATACTTGGGAGAGTAGAATCGAAAATTTCACTACTGACAAACCCAATGAAGACGATTACCAAATAGAAAAAGCCAAAATCGCCATTGCGTCGGGAGGAATTTACGGACTTGGACCTGGAAAAAGCGTACAGAAACACTTTCTACCGCAATCCTCTTCCGATTTTATTTATGCCATAATCGTCGAAGAATGGGGATTAATAGGTGGTTTCGGAATCTTGCTTTTGTACTTATTGCTGTTTTTCAGGTTCGTCATTGCGGCCCATAAAGCCAACTCGCTATTTGGCAAACTTTTAGTCGTCGGATTAGGATTTCCAATGATTTTTCAGGCGATGATCAATATGGCGGTTGCGGTAGAATTGCTGCCCGTAACAGGACAAACTTTG